>JAISQU010000205.1 GCA_031274005.1 Spirochaetales bacterium | reverse complement strand
GCCGGTTATGGAATATCTGTATGATTGCATTTATTCCAGGTTGAATAACCTTGTTTCGCCATCACTGCTGCAAACCTGAATTATACTCCGCTTTCTCATGATTATGCCGGTGAACGGTTACCATGCGGAAAACCATGCATAGTATAACAGCCATGTCAATTCATCAACTATACTGTTTCAGAGAAACTTCATTTTTTGTTTCGTATAATTTATCAATAAATTTTTTATCCATCGCTGAGAAGCAATATCCTTTTGGGTAAATGAGCAAATCCTTATACTTGTTATTGGGATAAACACATTTCCGCTGGACCAGTTCATAACGTTTGAGCAGGCTTTCAGGAATGGGAGACGCCCACATGTAGGTAGTGGAGATGCTGTTCAGAATATCAAACTGGTTACACCGCTCATACAGATATATTCTCTTTTGCGGCATGTCATCCAGATTTTTTTGCTTTATATCGGCCACATTCAGATAGGGGACGCAGGTGTCCCCGTGAACAATCTCAACGCAGTGTTTAAGTTTGTTGTATTCAACTTTATCGATTCCCGCTAAAAAATGTTTTTTTGACATCAACGCCAAATATTCAAATTCCCATATCTGCTCATAACTCAATTTTTTATCCGCAATATAATCAAGAAAGTAATTTTCATAAACCATCTGATAACGGATAATACCCAGATTAAATTTATTTTCCATAACGTTTGTTATGGTTTGCAGGGAATTCGTTTCCTGAATATTGATATTTAATTCTTTTTCAAAATCAAGATTTGTGAGAAATTTAAGGAATCCGGTGGAGATATAACTTCCCCGCGGGATAGAAATGCTAAAATTTTGATATTCCGAATTCTCCGCGTTTGCGAGTTTACTGATTAGCTCAAGATGTTCCAGGATTCTCTGCGCGTATTCAAGAAATGCAAGCCCCTTGTTCGTCGGGAATACACCCCTTGAGTTCCGTTCAAAAATGGAAAATCCGATAGTATCCTCCAGTTCCTTAATTGCCTTACTTAAATTTGGCTGCGCCATATAGAGATTTTCCGCGGCCCTGGTAATGGATCGCGTACGTTCAATTTCTATTGCATACTTAAAAAATAAGGTATTCATTATCCCGTCCTCAATATCGATAATTTTTTATCGATATAATATTTAAGTGATTATATCAAATTGCATAAAACCTGTCCAGCTTTATTAGGCTTGCCGCTTGCTTGCTATTAGACTTGCTTGTTATTAGACTTGCCCTATGAGCCTGCTGCACTTAAGGCGGGAGCGCCGTCTGAGAACGCGGCGGCGCCTGCGAACGAATACAAACTTCATTCGCAAGCGGGTCCATACCCCGCCCTTGAGGGCGTTTTGAACCCGGTAAGGCTTTGTTTATTCGAACGACGATACCCCGCTGCTCTGCGGCGGGGTTCGTCATTTCATTTTGACTTTTAGGAGGGTAGTATGGCTAAGTACATTCTGGCGCTGGATCAGGGAACAACAAGTTCCCGCGCGATTCTGTTCGACCGCGGGCAGAACATGATCGGCGCAGCTCAGCGGGAGTTTGCGCAAATCTATCCCAGGGAGAGCTGGGTTGAGCATGACCCCATGGAAATTTACTCATCACAGTACGCGGTGATGATGCAAGTGATAACACAGTACGGTATCGCCGCTTCCGATATTGCCGCCATCGGCATTACCAACCAGCGGGAAACCACGATTATGTGGGACAGAAAAACCGGCAGGCCTGTTTACAATGCCATTGTCTGGCAGTGCAGGCGTACCGCCGGCATCGTTGACAAACTTGCCGCCGACGGCCTTGCCGATCACATCAAAAAAACCACGGGCCTTGTTCCGGACGCGTATTTTTCGGGCACAAAGATTAAGTGGATTCTTGATACTGTCGAAGGCGCGCGCGAACAGGCGGAAAACGGTGATATTCTTTTCGGCACGGTTGACACCTGGCTTATCTGGAAACTTACAGGCGGAAAAGTACACGTTACCGATTATACCAACGCAAGCCGTACAATGATCTTCGACATACACAAACTTGAATGGGACGAAAAATTATTGTCGGCGCTGAACATACCCCGCGCCTGTCTGCCGGAAGTGCGTACTTCCAGCGAGGTGTACGGTACGGTAAACATCCAGGGTACGGAAATCCCCATTGCCGGCATTGCAGGGGATCAGCAGGCGGCGCTTTTCGGTCAATGCTGCTTCAAAAAGGGTGAGGCGAAAAACACCTATGGTACGGGCTGCTTTTTCCTTATGAATACCGGAACCGAAGCATACGAAAGCCGTAACGGCCTTTTAACTACCATCGCCGCGAGTACCGACAACACTATACACTACGCGCTTGAGGGCAGCGTCTTTATTGGCGGCGCGGTAATTCAGTGGCTGCGGGATGAAATGCGGCTTATTACCGAAAGCCCCGACGCGGAATACTACGCGAACAAGGTGGAGGATACCGGCGGAGTATATTTTGTACCGGCCTTTTCGGGCCTTGGCGCGCCATATTGGGATCAGTACGCGCGCGGTACGATTACCGGCATTACCCGCGGCACAAAACGCTACCACATTATCCGCGCCGCAGAAGAAGCCATCGCGTATCAGAGCCTGGATCTGGTGCGGGCCATGGAAAAAGACACGGGCGCGAAAATTACGGAACTGCGGGTGGACGGCGGCGCGACGCGAGACTCATTTCTCATGCAGTTTCAGGCCGACATTCTTGGCAGCCGCATCAGCCGTCCTGAGATCCGCGAGACAACGGCTTTGGGCGCGGCCTACCTTGCGGGACTCGCGACGGATTTCTGGAAAAGCCTGGAAGAAGTCAGGACCCTGTGGCGGGAGAACGCTTCCTTTTTCCCCTGCATGGACGAGGCCAAACGCGATGCGCTGCTTGACGGCTGGCGCAAGGCTGTAAGCAGAAGCCGGGGGTTCATGAAAGAAATTTAACCACACGCTCCCGGGGCAGATCCTCGGTTAATAAGATTCCCCCGCGTACCATGAGTTTCCGGTTACTATACCGCTTGAGGATGCTGTCCGCGCTGTGGTATATTTGCTGAGAGGGGGCTGTAAGCCGCCTTTGTGATAAGGAACGATATGAGGGATACAACAAAAAGCGGTGAGTTTACCGCAGCCGATGAAAACGCTCTCTGGTACAGGCAGCCCTGGACGCTGGAGTTTGACGCTGCTGTACGCGAGGTCCGCGCCGCGCCCGGGGCCGGTCCCCGGCGGCTTGCGCTGACACTCGATCCCTGCGGTTTTTTTCCGGGCGGGGGAGGACAGCCCTGCGATCTGGGGACTGTCGCGGGCGCGCCTCTTGCCGGCGTCAGGGAGGAAGGCGGCCGCATCCTGCACTTTGTGGACGAGGCGGACTGGAAGGCCGTTTTCCCCGAACCGGCGGCAGGCCAGACCGTCCGCTGCCGCGTCGACAGCCTGAGGCGCAGCGACTTTGCCCAGCAGCATACGGGGGAGCATATCCTCGCCGCATGCCTGAAAACCGCAATCAATGTTGAGGCTGTTTCCGTCCATTTCGGGGAGCAGTATTCGACAATAGAAACTCTTGCGCGGGAGATTTCCGAAGACGAACTGGCCCGCGCGGAAGCCGCCGCCAACGCCGTGCTTGCCGGGGGGCGGAAGGTGATTTGCCACTGGATAGACGCCGCCGACATGGACCGCTATCCGCTGCGGCGCGCGCCTGATGTAAGGGGCCGCGTTCATATCGTTCAAATAGGAGAGGCCGGCGGCGTTGCCGATGTCTGCGCCTGCTGCGGGGTACATCTTCCGGATACCTCCGCCCTTGGCCATATTATCATTACAGGGACTGAGAAAATCCGGGGACGGGTGCGCCTGCGTTTTATTACAGGCGGCAGGGTGATAAAAGCCTTTCACGCCATGAGCAGCGTGCTTGGCCGCCTGCGTACAAGCCTTTCCTGCGCGGACGGGGATCTTCCCCGCGCGGCGGAGGATCTTCTTGCTGAAAGCCGCAATGCAAAACGCAGGCTTGGCGAGGCGCGGGGCCGGCTGTTCCGGTATGAGGCCGCGGAACTGGCGAGCCGTTCGCAGGAGTACAGTCCCGCGCCGGGAGTGCGCGCGCGGTTTATGCAAGCCTTTCTTGGGGGCTGCGGCGGTCAGGAACTCTCAGGCTTTACCGCCTGCTGCCTCCAGACAGGCCCGGCCTTTGTTCTTGTCTGCGACATGGACGAAAAGACCCCGCCGGACAAGCAGCGCGGGGTTTCATGGATCGCGGCCCACAACTTCGGTAACGGAAAAGAAACCGACCTTAAAGTTTTGCTGCCCCCCCTGCTTGCGGCCTCGGGAGGAAAGGGCGGCGGGACGCCGGAGCGTTTTCAGGGTTCGTTTCCCGGCCCGGCGGCTTACCTTGAGTTCGCGGCGGCTGTACGGAAGCGTTTTTCATAGACGCCTTCGCGGTTTTTATATCCGTGTTTTTAGTCTAAACAAGGTAATAGTATAGCGCAAATTATATGCGGCGGGTATAGATAAGCCTGTCGTCGCCCGCGCGGTAGAAGTCGCGGATGCGGGCTTCTACCGCGTAGCCTTTTTTTTCGTAAAAACCCCGCGCGGGGCTGTATTTTTGCGTGGAGGATGTTTCGATAATAACCATGCGGCCGCCGCGTGAGGCAATCTCCTCCTCGGCGAAAAGAAGCAGCTTCCCCCCGATGCCGCGGCCGTGAAGGTCCTCCGCCACGGCTATCCAGTACACGTCCCAGGTCGCGCAGGTGGCGGGCGTCGGACCAAAGCACACATAACCGGCGGCGCGGCCCTCAAGTTCCGCGGTAAAGATGAGGTAGTCCTTTTGTTCCTGTTTGTCCAGCCAAATATCGATAAGTTCCCGCGCGATGCCAATCTCATCCGCGGTAAACTTCCCGCTTTGGCTGAGGATTTCCAGAATGGCCCCGCGGTCTTCCCTGACCATACGGCGTATTTTCAGGGCCGAGATCCGGCCATTTTTATTCATACCCGTTGTTCCGCAAAAGAACGCCTGCGAAATCCCCGAACGCGAGGCCGCCGGCCCGCAGGGAACGGACAAAGCCGCTTTCCGGGGAGATGTCCGGGTTGGGATTGTATTCCAGTACATAGGGATTTCCCGCGCGGTCAACGCGGAAGTCTACCCTGCCATAGTCCTTTCCCCCGAGAAGAGTAAAGACTCTTATGCCAAGGTCTTCAATTTTTTCCCGCAGCGCGGCCTCCACGCAGGCGGGACATACCGCGGGAGTTCCCGTGTAAAATACGCTCTTCTCATGCCACTTTGCCTCGTAGCCTGCTATGCGCGGCTCTCCTGAGGGTAACCCGTCAAAAAGAATTTCCGACAAGGGCAGAACACGGGCCTTACCCCCGCTTTCCAGAACAGCGGCGTTTATTTCCCTGCCGTCGATAAACTCCTCCACAAGAACCGGCTGCCTGTATGTCTCAAACAGGCCGGGGAGGGCTTTTTCCAGTTTTTCGGGCGAATCAAACACTCCGCCGGCGAAAATCCCTATGCTTGCGTCTTCACACGAAGGCTTTGCGATAAGGGGAAAACACAAGGCTCTTGTGTCGGGCGCGAGATGCCCGTCATAGACCGTCCATGCGGGAGTAGGAATCCCCGCCGACTCAAAAAGTCTTTTTGTGAGTATTTTGTCTTGGGCCAGGGCAAGGGTCTTTGCCGTGTTGCCCGTATAGGGCAGGTCCAGAAGCTCGAAGAGCGCGGCTATATTCATTTCCCTGCCTGAGCTCCCCCTGAAGCCTTCGGCCAGATTAAAAACAAGTTTGGGTTTCTCCGTTCCGTTTATCCGGACAGCCAGATCGAGAATAGACGAAATAGCATAGACTTCGGGCGTGTGGCCCAGGGCCTCAAGGGCTTCGACAGCGCATCTGGCCTCATCTTCCACGGCAGCCTCGGCCCTCAGCCCTTCAGGGTCCGGCTTCCCGGCATCCTGCCGGCGCGGCGGCGCGGACCGCCGCCATGCGTTATAGATTATCCATATCTTATTTTGGCCGTATTGTTTTGGAAAATTCATCCCAGGCATGTTCCCGTTGTCTGCGCGTATAGTTTTTTTTCTTGGCTGCCTGCGCCTTCTTCCGGCCGCGCGGCATAAGGGCGGCAGCCGGATTTTCCGCTGTCCCGGATATTTCGGGCAAAGAGCCGTTAGCAGCGCGCGATGCCCCCGCCTGCCTGTAACCCTGTTTGGCATATTGAGCCTGGTAGCTTGAGTATTTTCCCGTAAGTTTGATAAGAATCTGCCGCCACCAGGCCAGCCTGCTAAAAGCGCGTTGAAAAATATCAGCCAGAGAAATATTCAGGATTACGGAAAAACCTTTAAGCTGCATGGTATCGCTCGTGAAATATTTTTCCAGCTCGGTTTGTATGGTTTCCATATCGCGCACTTTTCGTTTTTCTTTGAGGGTGTAGATAAGGGCTTCGGAAAGAATCCTTGGTTTGGTGAATATCTCGCTCAGAAGAGGGTCTGTTTTGCGCAGAAAATCCGCCAGTTCCATATTGAAATTTTCCCTGCTGTAAAAGGTGGAGTTCCCGCTTCTGTTGTTTGTCCTCAGAATCTGCTCCATAGTTTTTATGGAAAACTGCGTTGCGTTCTCCCGGAAAATATTTATACGGCTCAGAAAAATCTGGAAAAAGTTGTTCCTGTGAATATATGCATCAAAAAGATGAATTATAACGGGAAGTTTTTCCTCTTCTTTTTGCGAGACAAACTCATCCATGAATTCTTTGCGGAATTTGTCAAAATCGTTTTTGTATTTATCCCTGAAAGTAGCCACAAGTTCATCAAAACGCTTTGCGGAAACAACGGGATCGCCTTCCTGCTCGAACAAAAGCGCCACAGCGCCCTTATCCTTTGAAAGGTCTTCTTCTTCGTTTTTCCTGCGTTTAATTTCTTCAAGATTGCAGTGGATGAGGTGGCTCAGGATAATCATGTAGTGAATAAGGCTGTCGGAAATCTGCATGCGGTTGGAGGGGTTCTGCTTTATCCGCTGAATAGCCTTCGCAATTTCCATAATCGTCGCGGGGGCCTTGCTTTCCGCGCGTTTTCGCAGCTCGCTCATGGGTATCTGCTGCATCCGGGCAACTTCTGAAGCCATATTGGTATCCGCAAGAGCTTCCCGGAGTTTGCCAAGGCAGAAATTGATAAAACGTATACCCCCTCCCGCGGGAAGAAGCAGAGCCTTCCTGCCGGGCAGGATTATTCTATAGATGGTAGTGTCTCTTCCTTTTGGATCCTCAAAAACGACGGAAAACTTCCCCTCCGCCAGATTCTGAACCACAGGAGGCTTCAGGCCCCGGTCTTCCAACCGGTCCTCAAACGGAACATCGGGATCGATGCCGCTGAAAAACGTCTCCAGCTCATTCAAAAGGCTGTAGTAAAAATACCGCGGCGAACCCGGAACGCTCAAAATAATGCTGTCGCGAACCTCTTCTCCCAGTGCGTAGTGTATTTTTATAAGTCCGCTTTTCTTTTCGGACAGCCGGGTAATGACACGTTCCAGTTCGGCTGCCACATTTTTAATCGCCCCCGAAACCTGAGACAAAAACTTTGCGTAAGGAATTTCCGGCTGCCACATTTTACAGAGAGTCTTGAAAATCTCCAGTTGGGGAGGAGTAAAATTCCCCAGTTCGGACAAAAACTGTTCCCGCTCTTCTGCTCCATACTCGACATAAAACGGAGGCCTGTTGTCGTTTTCAGTGTTTTGATTTGCTGTTTCCGCCATGTTTCGGATGCTTCTCTCCCTCTCTATTCGGTTTTTCCACCCGTCTGCGTTCTTTTTCCGCTTCCGCGATAGCGGCCTTCAGTTTTTCCGCGTTAGCCCGGTGGGTAATGACAGCGTTCTCCTCGCCCTCAAGGTCCTCCCGCAGATCGTGAATCTTTCGGGTAAGATTGTCATACTCAATCGCCGCCTCCAGCTTTTCTTTCTCCGCCGCATAATCAGCCTTTCTCTGAATGCAGGTCTGTATATCGCCGGCAATATCCGGCGCCCTGTCGGAAACAAAATCCTTATGCTTTTCGTACAGCTCCCGGCCCGCCAGTTGCAGCAGTTCATTAAGACGGCAGGAACTCTTCCCGTTCTGGATTTCAAGATCTTTCAAACGTTTCTGGAAACGCTTCTCGACGCCCAGATCGCGCAGCTCCGCCTCAAGCACGGTTTCTTCGGCCGTAAGAGTTTTTTCTTTTTCGGCGCATTCCCCGATTTTCAGCCGGTTTATGCGGTATATATTGAGGCAGGCGTCGGCGGGAATCTCTTCCAGGGACTGAAGGACCAGCCTGCCGAAGTTCTGATAAAGTTTGCCGAGGTTCCTCAGTTTGAGGCTCTTTGAGGAGTTAAGAATCATCGCCCTGCCGCTTTCAAAGACCTTGGACAGAAAAGGCTTTGCCTTCGCGGACTCCTTCAGGCTTGATACTTTCTCATCCGTATCGGCAGCCCCTTCGCACAGCGCGCGTATCTGATCCGCTATCTCCCGCGCTTCCGGCGGCAGGGTGTTTTCATCATACACATCCATGGCGGCTTTTCCGAATTCCTCGTACGCGGGCAAATTCTCCTTGTCAAGCTGCTCCTTTTCAGTTTCCAGAAACCGCAGAGTCCGCCGTATCTCCTCGAGCCTCTCCACTATTTCCAGAATGCGCTTTCCCGTGCGGGAAGTCTCCTCAATGGCTGCCTGAAATTCCGTAATCTGATTCAGAAGGACGCGCATGTCCCCGTCGGGAAACGCATCCTGAGCCTCTTCCGCCGCGTATTTGCCCAGCGCGGCGCAGCAGTCCGCAAGGGTTTCTTCGTTCGTCCCCAGCCGGCCATCAATTTCAGAAATGAGTTTTTGTTTATCGTCCATAAGATAAAGCATACCATATAATACACAAAATTACCATACTCTTTTGGCCGATAGGGTGCACCAATTTTTTCCGTGCGCCTTTTTTGCGAAGCAAAAAACCGGGCTTTCCGCTTCAATCTTTTGGCTATGCCAAATGGATTTACGCTGCAATCCCTGGCGCGGCCCAGGGGCTTCCACTGGTTTTGCACGGAAAAAATTGGTGCACCCTGGCCGATAGGTTCCTGGCCGGCGGCCCTTGAATATTTATCTGATTTGGCTATAGTGAATTTTAAGGAAAAGGTATGGCTGTTGAATTAAAAATTTTTGTCAAGCGTACTGTCTCCGCGGGCGGCTGCTGCGGCGGCTATGTCTACAGCCGCGAAGAACGGCGTACAGCCTGCCTGAAGGCAGGCTGCCGGAATATAACGGCAGGGGTTTTGTATACGCCGGGCCGTGTTACATGGTTTTGCGGGCATACGGCTTCGCCGTACGGTTTTCTGGCCGAGCGGTCTTTTTCCCGGACGAAGAGGTATGCCTCAAGGAGGTCGGCGGGCTGCTGCGCGCTATCCAGGAACACTATGGAAAGCGGCTGGAGGTGTCCGTCATTGATCCCAGAAATATCACGGCCCTGTGGGACGCCATTCGCTACCGGATAAAGCTGGGGACGCCCGCCTGGGTTTTGGGCCGCAGGAAGATTTTCCAGGGCGTCCCCGAATTTGAAAAACTGAAAGAAGCGATTGACGCGGTTTTATAGGGCCGGCCAAACGCACGCGAAAGCGTGTTGCGGGGAATACGGTCTGAACAGGTCTAATATTTTTTGTCCGCGTAATCCACCCAGCCGCCGGCCTCCACAAGGCTTTTATCGAAGGCCGCAATGCTGTAGGCGTATTTTTTTTCCGCGCCCGCGCCTTGCAGTGTAAGGCAGTCCGCCGCGAAATCAAGGGTAAGCCGCGCGGGGCCGGGAGCGAAGGTTAAAAAAATATCGTTTATGTCCGCGGCCGGAAGCTCCACAGCCAGCATGCCGCAGTTGAACATATTCTGGCGGAAGATACGCGCGAAGTTTTCGGCAATGACAATGTTGATGCCGTTTACCTCCAGAGCCCAGGGCGCGTGCTCGCGGGAAGAACCGCAGCCGAAATTCGCGCGCGAAATAATGGCCTGCTTGTCTTTTACATCCCGCCCGCTTTCAAAACCCGCGATCTTCAGATCTTCCAGCAGATGGGGCCGGAGCGCCTCTTTGAAGTTTTCCGTCAGATACTTCGCGGGAATAATCTCGTCGGTATTAATATCGGATCTATCCAAAAACAAAAGATTTCCGGTAAAATTTTTCATATGGCGTTCTCCTTATCCTTTTATCCCTGAAAAAGCGGTGAGTTTTCTATGTGTCCGGCAATGGCCGTGGCCGCCGCCGTGGCGGGGCTGACAAGATGAACCATGCCGCCCTTTCCCATTCTGCCGTTAAAGTTACGGTTCGACGTGGACGCGCAGACCTCGCCTTCGGCCAGAACCCCGTTTGACATTCCCAGGCACGCGCCGCAGGTCGGGTTTGTCACGCAGAAACCGGCGTCCAGAAATGTTTTGATAAGCCCTTCGTCAAGGGCTTTCTGAAACACCGCGCTCGTAGCCGGGGCAAGGACGGCCCGCAGCGAGGGGTTTATGCGTTTGCCCTTTACGATGGCGGCCGCCTCTTTTAAGTCCTCGTAGCGGCCGTTTGTGCAGGAACCTATGTACACCTGGTCCACAGGCGTTCCTTTCATTTCCCGCACGGTTTTTATCTGGTCGGGTTTATAGCCGATGGTCATAACAGGTTCTAACTGTGAAACCTCAAGCTCCACAGTTCCGTCGTAGAGCGCGCCGGGGTCGGCCTCCCACCGGGAATATTCCGCGAGAGCCGCCTCTTTTGAGGAAAACTCCCCCGATATAAAGGGCCATAAATAATCGACTGTCCGCATGTCGGGCATGCAGATGCCGCTGGTGCCGCCGGCTTCAACAGCCATGTTGCACAGGGTCATCCGCGATTCCATGGAAAAGCCGTCAATGACGGGGCCGTGAAACTCGATTACCTTATCCGTCGCCCCGTTGACGCCTATCTTCGCGATAAGCGCGAGAATTACATCCTTGGCGAAAACGCCGGGCTGCAGCCTGCCTGTAATGATAACGCGCAGGGTCTTCGGCGTGCGGAAGGCGCAGACGCCTTTGAGGATTCCCACTTCAAGGTCTGTCGTACCCACGCCCGCGGCAAAAGCGCCGAAGGCCCCGTGGGTGCAGGTGTGGGAGTCGCCCATGATAACGGTAAAGCCCGGACGGACAAAACCCTTCTCCGGAAAAATCGCGTGGCATACGCCGTTCGCGCCTATGTCGAAAAAGTCTTTGATGTTATGCCGCCGCGCCCAGTCCCGCAGGATTTTTCCCTGTAGGGCTGTGTTTGAATCCTTGGCGGGGCTTACGTGGTCAATAACAACCTTGAGTTTCGAGGCGTCAAAAACCTTGTCCCTCCCCCTGGCGATAAGATCGTTTATCGCGATAGGGGTTGTAATCTCGTGGCAGAATACCCTGTCCAGTTTCAGAACCTGGACATCCTCGAAAGGCCTGTCTACCACATGGGCTTCAAAAATCTTCTGCGCCGTTGTCTTTCCCATTTTTTTCCTCCTTCAGGAACCGAAGTAGTTCATCTTCGGCGGCGTTATTATCCAGATGGCCCGCAAAGGCCGTTTTCCCGTATTACGCAGCGCGTGGGGAATAGAGGAGGCGAAGTTGATGCTGTCTCCCTCCCGCAGGCTGTAGGTATCCTTTCCGTAGGTAAGCTCTCCGCAGCCCTCAAGGATTATGCCCAGTTCCCGCCCTTCATGGCCGTAGTCGCGGCTGCCCTGCTTTTTCCCCGGCGCGATTTCAAGAAGCACGGCCTCCACCGCGTGACGGTTCTCCTCTTCGGTAAGCAGGGAAAGCTGCTCATACGAAACCCCGCCCCGCCGCATGCGGCTGCGCTCCTGCCTGCGCAGGATGGTCGCTTTTTTTGTGCGCTTGTAATCGCTGAAAAGGTATTCAAGGTCTACTTCAAGGCAGCCGGCCAGGGACAGAAGCGTATCGATGGACGGCGAGACCTTGCCCGTTTCAATCTGCGAGACAAGGCTTTCGCTGACGCCCGCCCTTTGGGAGAGCTGCTTGAGCGTAAGTCTTTTCTGTTCGCGCACCCGCCGTAATTTTTCGCCAAGGGCGGGGTCCCGTTCCTTAAGCAATACTTAAACCTCTTTAGTATTTGTAAAGTATCCGCGGGGATTTGTCAAGCGGAATTCGGGCCCTGCGCGCCGGGACATAGAAATTCCCAAACACCGCTTCAAAGTGTATGCTGATACACGGGAGCGGGAATATGCCGAAAAAGAGCGTCAAAATACAGGAAATGATGGGTGAATACGGGGCGTTTAAAGAGCTTTCTTGAACTGCATTCGGGAAAGGCTCTCCAGTGTGAACTCTACGCTTCGTAGTACGGAATTGTCTGCGGCCCTTCCGGAAGCACACAGACCTTCGCGCCTTCGCCCGCTTTTGCCAGTATATCCGCGGCCAGAGCGTCCACGGATGCGCAGTATTTCAGATGCGCGCCTGTGATCTGGTCTTCGGGAAGCCCCGTTGTATACACATAAATATCCGCTTTTTTTGCGATAAGGGCAAGAATTTGAGCCTGCCACTGGTCGTCCATCATGAAGCCCTTGCTCCGTATCCTGTCAAGCATGTCGTCAAAGTCTTTCGCCTCAAGAAGAATCTTTCCGAAAGAACCGTGGGCGGGGATGCCGTCCCAGCACTCCGCGGCGATAATGATTGTCCCGCCGGGTTTTACGACCTTCGCGGCGGCGCTCATTCCCTTGACGGCCTGATAGAGGTTAAGGTCAAGGGGATAGCCGGAGTTGGAGGTAATCACAAGGTCATAGAGGCTGTCGGTTCTGACCATGGTTGTTTTTTTGACAAAGGCCGTACCTTCAAGGTACGCCTGTGTCCAGTCGCCGGCAAAAGACGCGGTAATGGCCTTGTCCCTGTTGAGGGTCACATTGACAAGAAAATCCGGCTTTACCATGGAGGCCGCTTCGTTGACTTCGCTGCGTATGGGATTGCCGGACAGCACGCCCCATACGGCCTGCTCATCGTCAATGTTGAGGGCGTTATGATTGCGCATTACCGTATCAAGGTGCGCCATTCCCGGCATGACAGCCTTACCGCCGCCGGAAAATCCGGCAAAAAAGTGCGGCTCGATGAAACCTGTCAGGATTTTAAAGGAACAGGCGAAAAAATCCTTCTGGATTTTCACCTCATTGCCGCTTTTTGTTGTTCCCGCCGTGACATGCTCTGCGGCGGCGCGGGCGTCGTTCTGAATAATACGGTAGTTTTTTACGATCTCCCCGCCGAGCATCCCCTGAATTTCTTCGGGGGTATTCAGCCGGTGGGTTCCCGTCGAGTTGAACAGCGTAATTCTGTCTTTGGGAACGCCCGCCTTCTCAAGCTCTTCGAGAATAGCGGGGATGATGATATGGTTCGGCGTAGGCCGCGTGATGTCGCTAAACACCACGGCGACGGTATCCGTTTTTTTTACCATCTCCGCCAGGGGCGGAGTTCCTGTGGGTTTACGCAGAGAGCCGATGACGGCCTCTTTCTGGTCGGGGCAGGCCGGAACGAACTCCGGCTCTATGACTTTGACGCAGGCCGTGTCGGGCAGATGTATGTCCAGACCGGTTTTTCCGTACGCAAGTTTTATTTTCATCGCATCAGCTCCTTCCGCGCTGCCCTCAGGCCGGAATATTTTTAATCAGCGAAAGGTTTCCGTCGCGCGCCGCCGTAAGGATGGGGCCCATGTACTGGTCAACCTTGTCCGCCGTCAGGGGAACAGGCATGTTCTCAAGTTTCATCTTGAGCTGCGGGTCCTTGGCCGCGGCAAGGGCCTGGTCAATATGCTTTTGCGTAAAACCTTTTACCTCCGACAGCTTTGTCGGGAAATTGATTTTTTTGGCGAAAGCGAACATGGCTTCGGCAAAGGCGTCGCCAAGCTCCCGTCCGCTCAGGGAAGCGGGGTCGCCGCTGAAATAGCCGGCTTCTTTGTAGATACCCGCGATAAGTTTCATGGGTTTCTCCACTGCCGGAGCGAAGAATACGCTGTAGTACGGGTTCATAAGAGCGCAGGCGCGGCCGTGGGTCAGAATGTCAACAAGAGAGAAGCTCGTAAGATGCGGGCCGTTGGTTCCGCCGACCATGATGGCGTAGCCGCCGAGGTCCGTGGCAAGACACAGGGCCTCGCGGGCCTTCGCGTCTTTGGGATTCTCAAGAGCCTTGGGCAGATAATCAAGGATAAGTTTAATGCCAACTTTGGCGATTTCTTCCATTTTCGCGTAGCCGTCTTTGCCGACAAGGCCAAAAATAACTTCCAGAATGTGGGCAATGCCGTCAAGGGCGCCGTCCGAGGTCAGGCTGATGGGCGCCGAATACGAAACCTCATAATCGAACACGGGATGGGTGGGGACAATGGCGGGATCAACGATCAGTTTTTTCTGGTTGGTTTTGTAGTCGGTTATGTTGGAATACTTTGTCAGATGCGCTCCGGTGGAAGCCGCTGTCTGTATGGCCATGTGGGGATGCAGTTTTTTGCCCTGCTTCTCAAGAGCCGCGGTAACAAGGCCGGTACCAAAATACTGGTCTACCGAGCCGCCCAGAGTGCGCAGAACTTCCGCGGCCTTGGCCGCGTCTATGGTGCTGCCGCCGCCAAAGCTGATAACCATGTCGGCGCCGGAAGCCTCAAGCTCGTCGGCAATACGCTGAAGGTCTTCCTTGGGGGCGTTGGCCGCCGCGCCGATAATAACGGTTACATCGTTAACGCCCGCGCCGCCGAGGTTTTTCTTAATGCGCTCTACATAGGCGTCCACACCGGGATATTCGGTGTAGATAAGGGCTACCTTCTTCGCGATGCCGGCGACAATGGGCCCAATCTTGTCCAAAACACCGTTTCCGAGCAGATACGAGCTGCCTTTCCAGCCGGTTAAAAGATTCTTCGCTGTGTCAAAATCACTCATTTTTTTTCCTCCAGAATATAAAATTATTTTTCATATAATAAACTTTTTGAATCATCAGGCGAGGGGGAACCCTCCCGAAAACCTTCAAGCCGCAGAACCCCTGCCCGCGAAGAAAGAATATGGGAAGCCATAACCTGCTCCGCCTTCTCCTCGTCCTTTGCCAGAAGAGCGTCGAGAATGGCAAGATGCTCATGATTTGTGTCGCGCATGCGGCTGGGGATTTTCCCCGCGAGGATACGCATTCTCAGGTTTTGATCCATGATGGTGGCGTACATCTGCTGTAACTGCCTGTTGCCGGAAGAATCCACAATGTAGCTGTGAAGTTCGCGGTCCTGCCGGAACCACTCTGCGTAGGGACATTCCTGAGTTTCAAGCCGCGTAAAAAAATCCCGAAACTCCGACAGAACAGCAGGATCAAGATTCCGGCAGGAGATCTTGATGACCTGGGGTTCAATAATAAGCCGCAGTTGATAAATCTCATAAATGTCCTTCAGGGAAATTTGAGATACGAAAGTCCCCTGGCGGGGAAAAATATCGACAAGCCGTTCCCGCTGCAGCCGCAGAAGGGCCTCCCGTATAGGCGTCCGCGATGTTCCGAATTTTTCGACCAGAACATCTTCGCAGATAACAGACCCCGGAGACATCCCGCAGTTGACGATTTCGTCCTTGATGAGAGTATAAACTTTCTCCTGCAGGGGCTGCGTCGCCGCAGCCCCGCGTCCATCCGCCTGCATGAGCTTATTGTACCAGCTTTTTGGCTTTTTCGACAATATTCTCAGCGGTCAAACCGTATTTTTTTAACAAACTTTCATAATCGCCTGTTTCGGTAAAAGTGTTCTCCACGCCGACAAAGGCCACGGGCGCCGGTTTGTTTGCGGCAAGAACTTCCGCGACCGCGCTGCCAAGCCCGCCCGTAATGGAGTGCTCTTCCGCGGTAACAATGCCTTTTGTCTCCGCGGCGCATTTGATGATGAGCTCCTTGTCTATGGGTTTTATGGTATGAATGTTCACAACCCTGGCGCTGATACCCGCGGAGGCGAGACTGTCCGCCGCGGCCAAAGCGCGGTGAACCATGAAACCCGTGGCGATAATGCTTACATCTTTGCCCTCACGCAGAACTACGCCCCTGCCTATTTCGAAGGCGTTTTTCGCGTAGTCGCTGGTCTGCGGAATTTCGTTGCGGTGCATGCGCAGATACACGGGCCCCTTGTGATAAAAAGCCGCCTCCGTCGCAAGAGCCGCTTCAACGCCATCCGCGGGAGAAAGGATTGTCATATTGGGCATTGCCCGCATGAAGTTTATATCCATAGTAGAATGATGGCTTGCCCCGTCGAAGGAGTCCGAAAGGCCGGAATAGGTTCCCACAATTTTTACATTGAGGCCGGTGTACGCTATAAGACTCCGGATGGGGTCGGCGCAGCGCAGCACAATAAAACACGCGAAGGTGTTGATAAAAGGCACATATCCGGTTGTGGAGATTCCCGCGGCCATGGAGGCCATGTTCATTTCGGCTATTCCCACATTGAAAAACCGTTCGGGAAACGCTTCCGCGAATACACACGAGCGGGTGGAGCCTGAAACGTCCGCGTCGAAAACAACGAGGTTAGCATTTTTTTTACCCAGTTCAACCAGAGTTTCTCCGTAAACCTGACGCTGGGCTTTTCCTGTTACTGATCCTGATCCGGCCATTATTTTCCTCCTGCCAGTTCCGCTTTCGCGGTCTTGTAATCCTCAGGGCCTATGGCCTTGCCGTGCCATCCGTTCTTGCCTTCCATAAAAGAAACGCCCTTCCCCTTAACGGTTTTGGCGATGATGATGAGCGGTCCGCCTTTCATGGTTTTTGCCGTATCCACGGCGTCGGAAATGGCTTCCACATTGTGACCGTCAATTTCGATGGTCTTCCAGCCGAAGGCCTCCCACTTTGCTTTGACATCGCCCAGGGGCATAATATCGGCGACTGTTCCGTCAAGCTGCACGCCGTTATAGTCCAGAATGCCTATAAGATTATCCAGCTTGAACTTACCGGCCGCCATCGCGGCCTCCCAGATAACGCCTTCCTGGATTTCTCCGTCGCCCATAAGAACATACGTGTAAAAATCCTTTTTGGCCGTTTTTGCGCCCAGAGCCATGCCCGCGCCCGCGCCCAGACCCAGACCCAGGGGGCCTGTTGAGAGTTCCACCCCCGGAGTATCCTTTGCGCAAGGGTGCCCCTGCAAGTGGCTGCCGAACTGCCGCAGATTTTGCAGATCCGATACGGGAAAATACCCCCGCTCCGCAAGATTGATGTAAAGCATGGGCGCCCCGTGCCCCTTGCCCAGAATGAACCGGTCACGATCTTCCCATCCGGGATTCTTCGGATCGATTTTCATTTTCTCAAAATACAGGGTTGTAATAATTTCCGTCGCGGACAAAGAGCCGCCCGGATGCCCTGTCTGGGCCTTGTACAGAATGTCGATAAGCGTGTTTCTGAATTTACCGCATAGTTCGCGCAGATACGCCTTGCGGTCTTCTTTTAGTGCCATATCATCTCCCTTACGCATTAATGAATGCGTGATATATCAGTATCTATAATATATGTCTTTCTAGTATATTGTCAACTGAATTTACTCAAATTGGGCGCGATTATTTTTTCATTTTTTTCCTTTGTGTTCCCTGGCGCGCCTTTGTGGTTAGACTTTTTTATCAGTTCATTTAGTCTCTAAACAAGGTACTCTAGCGCTCTGTTTCATGAAAACAAGAGCGATTTGTATCGTAAGCCAGCCTACTTCGCGATAAAACGGTAGGGCAGCCAGGTAACAATCCCCGAAGCATAGGTACACAGAAACAATACAATAATCAGGGGAATCAAAAACGGGAGTATCGATCTGTAGAGTTTGTTTAATTCGAGTTTTGCCACATCGCTGACAATGAACAGGCACACTCCGAAGGGAGGCGTAACCTGGCCTATCATCAGATTAAGAACTATCACGATGCCGAAATGAACCATGTCCAGGTTCAGGCCGTGGGCAATGGGAAGCAGTACCGGCAGCATCAGGGTAAGAATCGCGCCGGGTTCCATGAACATGCCAAGAATTAACAAGAGGATGTTAATTACCAAAAGCGAAACGGTGGGATTGGCGCTGATGCCAAGGATAAAACCCGCGATTGTTACGGAAACCCCTTCCTTGATAAGAACGTAGGAAAACAAGGTCGAAGCCCCGATAATAAAAAGCGTGTTGGCCGATGTCAGGGCGCTTTCGAGCAAACATGTTTTGAACGTTTTCCAGTCAAGGGTGTGATACACAAACACGGCAATAAGCAGCGCGTATCCCACCGCGACGCTGGAAGCTTCGGTAGGGGTAAACCAGCCCAGGGTAAAACCGCTTAAAATAATCAGAGGCGTGATGATGGAAAGCACCGACGCGAAAAACTGCTTTACCAGCGCCCTGGGATTAAAACGGTCTTTGGGGTATCCCCTGCGCAGCGCCATGATATAAACCAGTATCATAAGCGCAAGCCCCATAATCAGGCCAGGGAAAACCCCGCCCATAAATAACTGCGAAACGCTTACGCTGGCGATGGAGCCATAGATGATAAGCGGAATTGACGGCGGAAAAATGGGGCCGATAACCGAGGAGGCGGCTGTTACCGCGGCGGAAAACTCGGCGTCGTATCCGTTACTCGTCATGGCTTCCATCTCAATGGTTCCCAGGCCCCCGGCGTCAGCCGCGGCGCTTCCGGACATGCCCGCGAAAATAACGCTTGCCACAATATTGGCGTGCCCCAGCCCGCCGGGAATCCAGCCAACCAGTTCCTTTGCGAAATTGAATATTTTCTCGGTAATTTTTCCCGCGTTCATAAGATTCCCCGCAAGAACAAACAGCGGAATGGCGATAAGCAAAAATGAATCAATTCCCGAAATCATTTTTTGCCCGATAACCATAAGCGGGTATCCAAGCCAAAGACATCCGATAATGGCGCTGCTGCCAATGGAAATGCTGATTGGTACGCCGATAAGCAGCAGAATGACGAAACTTATAAAAAACGCTAACATACGCCGCCTTCCCTTTTACCCGTTTTTTTCATTATGGGCCGGTTTGATTCTTTCCAAAAGACTATACAGGGATTTGAGAGCCATATAACCGCCGGCAATCGCGAGGGGAACATACTGCCATACCTTGGAAAAACTCGGCATTGATGAAAAGTATTCGGTAGTCACAAAAGGAAGCAGTCCGGCAAAAGCTACCAGCATAATAAGGCCAAGGCAGAGGGCGACGCTCTTGTGTACAAACCAGAAAATGGTCTTCCATGTTCCCCGTATGTTTACATAGAGAATATCCAGCGCGATAAGGCGGTTTTGGTCGTACAATACAACTATTCCCAGAAAGGCCATCCATATAAAAAGAAGCCCCGCCACCTCGGTCATACTGCGGAAAGATTTGTTAAAAATGTTTCGTATAACAATTTCATTGAGAATAAGCAGTACAAGCCCCGCCGTTATGCATATCAATAAAACCTGCGTGACTTTTATAATTCCGTCAAGGATGGTTTTGAACGTTTTCATCGGTTTTTATATATTCCCCGGAAACCGCGGCGCGGACTCTTTTCTTTTAAAGAGGAATGCGCGCCGCGGCAGCCTGTTTTTATTTGGCAAGAATCTGATCGATGATACTTTGATTGTACCATTTCTCATTGGCGTATTGTTTGTAATAATTGCTTCCGCCAAGTTTGTTTTTAAAGCTCTGAATATCCGGGGCTGTGTCAAATTGAACACCGGCTTTTTTTAATGTCTCGGTAGCGCTGACATTGTCCTCTTCGATGGTGTCAAAAGAATATTTTGCCGCGGCCACAGCCTGCTCTTTCAGTATCCGCTGCTGGTCGGGCGAAAGTTTTTTCCAGGTATTCGCGTTTGCCGCCATCGTGCAGCCCATCCACATATAATTAATAAAGCTGTAAAACTTTATATCGTCGTAGGTGGCGTTGGCTACCAAATGGTAGGTAGCGTTATCCTGGGCTTCGGCTGTTCCGTTGGATAAGGCTATAGCCAGTTCGTTCAGGGCAAGGGCTACAGGAGTGGCGCCAAGAGCCCCCCAGACATCAAGATACATCTTGCTGGTCGGTACGCGGATTTTAAGCCCCGCCACATCATTCACGGTGTGTACCGGTTTTTTGGTTGTGGCGATGTGGCGCATCCCGTTGTCGCCTTCGGACAAATACACAAGGCCGACGCTCTGTAAATCCCCGAAGATTTGCTCCCCGATGGGGCTGTTTACGATTTCATAAGCCTGTTTAGCGTCCCTGAACAGGAACGGCAAATCCAGAATACTGGCCTTGTCGTAGAAGCTGGTAAAGCCCGATGTGCCGGCGAAAATAATATCGATTGTTCCCATGCGGGTTGACTGCAGGGCTTCCGCGTCATTTCCCAGTTCGCCGCTGTGATGGGCGGTTAGCTTGATTTGCCCGCCCGAAGCCGCTTCAACCAATTCCTTGTATTTAAGGATTGTTTTTGTCGGTACGGATGTGGCGTTGCCGGGGGAATAAACGGTGAGCGTAACCGCTTTGCCTTCCTGCGCGCCTGCGGAATCGGATTGGCCGGTGGCAAAGAGCAAACCGGGAACCGCTAAAACAAGAACGACAAGTACAAAATTTTTCATAGTAACCTCCTTAATCGATCATATATCTTTGTCGCGTAATCCTGTGATTGTACTACCGGATTTTACGCTTGTCAATGAAATCTGATATGGTGGCAGCAATTCCAAATTTAAACTCATGGTAAACTAAACACAAAGACCGGGGCGATAAAAAAAGCTCTCTCTAGCGGCGGACCGAAGCCGTTCGCTTTTTT
>JAISQU010000194.1 GCA_031274005.1 Spirochaetales bacterium | reverse complement strand
AAACCATTTTTTGAAGCCCGTGGGGCGCAATGGGATTGAAGGGGCGCGAAGCGGCCGCGCCAGCGGCGGAACCCCCGGAAAGCCCGGTTTTTGCGAAGCAAAAATGCGCGCGAATGATTACGGTTTTTATTTTGGAACCGGCTCAAAGAGGATAAAATTATGAGTGATGAGCGCAGCTACTGGCTGGAAACAATGTTGAAAATCGCGGACCCGGTAATAAGCGCGCTGGCCGAAGGCCGGCTAAAAAAAGATATGCCGGTGGAGTGTAAGGCGGAAAGGCAAACGCGGGAGAAGTTTACCTATCTGGAGGCTTTGGGCCGGACCCTGTGCGGCTTTGCCCCCTGGCTGGATTGTAAAGGGCTTTCCCGCGAGGAAGAAGAGAAGCGCGTCCGGTACGCGGACCTTACCCGCAAAGCGATTGACAACGCGACGAATCCCGCCTCCGCCGACGTGATGAATTTTTCGGAGGGCATTCAGCCTATTTGTGACGCGGCATTCTTCGCGCACGGGCTTCTGCGCGCTCCGGTTGAACTGATGGAGAAACTGGAGCCGCGCGTCAAAAAAAATATCATTGACAGGCTGATTGAGGTGAGATCCCGCAAGCCGGGGTATAATAATTTTCTTCTCTTCGCGGCCATGATTGAAGCGGCCATTTACAAGCTGGGCGGAATCTGGGACCCCATGCGCGTTGACTACGCGATTCGTACTCACGAGACATGGTATAAGGGCGACGGGGTATACAGCGACGGGCCGGAGTACTGCTGGAACTATTACAATAGCTTTGTGATCCAGCCTATGTATGTGGATATTCTTGCTCTATTCGGGCCTGTTGATCCTGACTGGGAACAGTATATTCCCGCCGCTCACAAGCGGGCAAAGAGGTACGCGGCTATTCAGGAGCGGCTTATCAATCCTGACGGAAGTTTTCCGCCTGTGGGTCGTTCTCTGGCCTACAGGTTCGGGGCCTTTCAGCATTTGTCGCAAATGGCGCTTCAGCACAGCCTGCCGGACGTGATAACCCCCGCCCAGGTGCGCAGCGGGCTGACCGCCATGATCAAACGGGTCATGGCCGCCGATACTTTTGACGCGAAGGGCTGGCTGCGCATTGGTTTTTGCGGCGCGCAGCCCGGAGTCGGGGAGGTGTATATCTCCACCGGCAGTCTGTATTTGTGCATGGCGGTTTTTCTCCCGCTGGGCCTCCCTCCCCAGGACGATTTCTGGGCGTCCCCGGCTATGGACTGGACAAGCCGGCGTATGTGGTCGGGCGGCGCGTGCGATATTGATGAGGCTTTGCATTTTACAAAACATAAAACCATCTATGACCATGACACGTATCTTGCCCATGGCGGGCAGCATTAGGCATGTTCAGAAACTCAAGGTTTCCGAACACGCCCATTAAACGGGTGAATGATTTGGTGATGTTATCATCAAAATCAAAACAAATTGCGATGCGCGGTTGTTTTTGCTTGACACTGGTATACAAGCATGATAGCATAAAACAACAATACGTGTATCAAACGATTACGAAGGAGGACTTATGAAAAAGGGTGTTGTGTTGGGTGTTTGTCTGCTTCTGGCCGCCGGTATGGTTTTTGCCGGAGGGGGCGGTGAAACGGGCGGGCAAAAGAAATACCTTTTGAAGGTTGGTACGGTACTTACCGAAAATGATCCGACCTACAAGGGTATGGTGGTATTCGCGGAGAATACGATACGGCGCACCGACGGAGCGGTTGATGTGCAGATTTTCGCGAGCGCTACGCTGGGCGCTGATGAGGATGTTCTTGAGCAGGCCAAGATAGGCACAAACGTAGGAGTTGTAACCGAGGCCGGACGGCTCAGCGCGTATATCCCCGAGTTCGGAATTTTCGGGGCGCCTTACCTTATCAGAAGTATTGATGACATTGGCAAGGTTCTGGCTACTTCCGCGTACAAGGGAATGGCGGATCAGTTTGAAAAGTTTGGCCTGAAAATTCTCTCCTATAACTATTTCCAGGGAGAACGCCATCTGTTTACAAAGGAACCTGCCGCAAAACCCGCCGACCTGAAAGGCGTGCGCATCCGCAGTATGGGCTCTCCTGTCGGTATGAAAACGGTGGAAGCCATGGGCGCGAACCCGGTTGTTTTGCCCTGGTCCGAAGCGTATCAGTCTTTGCAGCAGAATGTTGTTGACGGGGTGGAAGTGCATTATTCCGCCGCCGTGGGCATAAAAATCCAGGAAGTAACAAAATATTTGAGCAAGACCGGGCAGTTCTACCTGATATCGGGTATTGTTGTGTCCAACGAATGGTATAAAAGCCTTCCCCCGGACTTGCAGAAAATTGTTTCCGAAGAATGCTATAAGGGCGGAGAGGCTGCGACCAAAGGCGTTATAGACGGGGATGCGGCTTTCGAAAAACAGCTTACGCAGGGCGGCATCAAAATCGTGGATATTGATTACAACGCTTTCGTGCAGGCCACGGCGAAGGTCTATGACGAGCTTGGTTACGGCGAGCTGAAACGGAAAATCGACGCCGAACTCGGCAGATAGGAATCCTTTGAAAGGCGGTAAGGGGTACGCAAAATGAATATAATAAAAATTGAAGAAGTTTTTGTGGTTGTTTGTTTGGCGATTCTTATTCTTCTTGTGTTCTTTGCCGCCTTATTCCGGTGGTTCGGCGTTTCCGTAGCCTGGTCTCTGGATGTTGCCCAGATGATGTTTGCCTGGGTAACCTTCATTGGGGCTGATCTGGCTTTGCGCAAGAGTAAGCATATAGGCGTAGACATCCTGATAACGCGGCTTCCGCCGGTGGTTCAGAAGGCCGCCGCCTTCGTGTGCTATGCCCTTATGCTTTTGTTTCTGTCCATAGTGGTTTTCTACGGCATGAGGCTGTGCATAGAAAATTATCAAAGGTATTTTTATACCCTGCCGCTCAGTTATTCCTATGTTACAGGCGCGGCGCCTGTCGGGTCTTTCCTTATGATTATTACCGTATTAAAGCATGTTATAAAACTGTGTAAACCGAAAAACCCGTAATCGCAAAACTTTTATTTTAAAGAAAAGGTCGTAAAAAATGGGTATTGTAGCGATAATTTTTGTGATTCTGCTTGCGGGGGGCCTTCCGCTTGCCTTTACGATTGGATTAGCCAGCCTGCCGTACTTTGCCGTTAACGATATTCCCATGGCGGTCGCGGTTCAGCGTATGATAAGCGCCACCCAGTCATTTCCGCTTTTGGCCGTACCGTTTTTTGTTTTCGCCGGAAATCTGATGAATGAAACCGGGATAACAAGCCGGATGATAAAATTTGCGAATGTGCTGACAGGGCATATGCGGGGCGGCCTTGCCCAGGTCAGTCTCGCGCTCAGCGCCCTTATGGGCGGCGTATCCGGTTCGGCCGTGGCGGACGCCGCGATGGAATGCCGTATTTTGGGCCCCGGCATGATGGAAAAAGGATATTCCAAGGGATTTGTCGCCGCGATCCTCGCCATGGGCGGCCTTATTACGGCGACAATCCCTCCCAGTCTCGGGCTTATTCTGTACGGAGTTACCGGGGAAGTCTCCATCGGCCGCCTCTTTATTGGGGGCCTTATTCCCGGCGTTTTGTTGATGGCGGCCATGATGATAACGACCACTTTTATCGCGAAAAGGCGCGGTTACAGGAAGGAACACGAAAAACACGCGAGCGCGAAGGAGGTTTTGCTGGGAATAAAAGAAAACTTCTGGGCGCTGATTTTTCCTGTTTTGCTGATTCTTGGCATCCGGGCGGGCCTTTTTACCGCTTCGGAAGCGGGCGCTTTTGCCGTTGTGTACGCTTTTCTTGTCGGCGTCTTTATCTACCGCGAGCTTACGCTGAAAAAACTTTGGGAAGTCCTCAGGCTGACCGCCGCGGATATAGGCGTCATTATGTTTATCATAGTCTGCTCTTCGGCCTTCGGGTACGTTGTTGTTACCGCCCGGCTTCCGCAGTATCTTTCAGGTTTCATTATCGGTATTTCCGAAAACAGGTATGTGGTTTTGTTTTCAATTCTGGGCTTTCTGTTTATTATCGGAATGTTCATGGAGGCGACGGCCAATGTCTTGATTCTGGTTCCCATTTTTTTACCTATAATCAGAAACCTTGGTTTTGACGATGTGCATTTTGGTCTTTTGTTTATGCTTATCAATACAATGGGCGGCATGACGCCCCCCGTAGGGGTTACCATGTATACGGCCTGTTCGCTTCTGGAATGTCCTACCGATATTTATACAATTGAGGCTGTTCCCTATATTGTTACCGTGGTTGTTGTGGTTGTCGCGCTGGTGTTTTTTCCTGAGATAGTTCTTTTCTTTCCCAATATGCTTTTTGGTTAGTTAAGGAGTTTGCTGCGATGCGGGTTGGCTTTGATGTTATGAAGAATGAGTTCCGGCGTGTATTCATGAAGGCCGGCATGGACGAGGCAAAGGCGGAAATCTGCGCGCGTGTTCACACCGAATCGAGCTGCGACGGAATCTCCTCACACGGCGCGAACCGTGTAGCGCGGTTTGTGGATTATGTAAAAAAGGGCTGGGTTGATATTCACGCAGCGCCAGACAGGGAAAAACAGTACGGGGCGCTTGAGGTGTACAACGGCAATTTGGCTCCCGGAGTTCTTAACGCGCTGTTTTGTACCGACAGGGCGATAGAGCTTGCGGAAGAATACGGCATTGGTCTTGTCGGAATACATAATACGACTCACTGGATGAGGGGCGGCACGTATGGCTTGTACGCCGCGCGCAAAGGCTATGTGGCCATTTCCTGGACAAACGCGGAATCCTGTATGCCGCCATGGGGAGGCCGGGAGTGCAGACTTGGCAACAATCCCTTTGTGATGGCGGCCCCTGTTCAGGGGGGCGAGCCGGTTGTGCTTGATATGGCAATGTCCCTGTACGCCTACGGAAAATTACAGGTAACGCGGCTTGCCGGTAAAAAACTGCCTTTCCCCGGCGGCTTTGACAAAAATGGAATCCTTACCGATGATCCGGGTCCTATTGAAGAGAGTATGCGTATTCTGCCTATGGGATACTGGAAGGGCGCTTCGTTCGCTTTTATGCTGGATATTCTTGGCGCCGTATTGTCGGACGGCATCACAGCGGCGGGCATAGACAAAACCGGCAAGGGAAGCTGCGGCGGCGCGTCGCAGGTTTTTATTGTTATCAAACCCGATGCCTGCGTCAGCGCCGAACACGCGGCGCGGATAATTACGGAAGCGCAGCGTCATATCAGGAGTTCTGCGCTGGCTGAGGATGCGCGGGAGATATGGTCGCCCGGCGAGGGTCTTGTGCGCGCCCGAAAAGAGAATATGGAGCTGGGTATTCCGGTTGATGATACTATTTGGGCGGAAATCAAAAACCTGTAATTTGCTTTATGACAGGAACCTCCATTTTTAGCGGTTCTTGGGGTTCAAGCTCAGGGCGGATTGCATCAAAGAACGCCGGGGAATGTTGTATGGCAGCCTGTTGCGCTTAAGGCGGGGCCATACCCCAACAAACAAAGCCTTACCGGATTCAAAACGCCCTAAAGGGCGGGGTATGGGTGCACCAATTTTTTCCGTGCAAAATCACCGGAAGCCCCTGGGCCGCGCCAGGGATTGCAGCATGCCCAAACAAACGCACGCGCAAGCGTGTTTATGAATACCAGGCTTCAAAGCGGAATAGAAAAATGCAGCATTTTTCTATTCCGTGGTCGTGTCAAAACGAGGCCCTAAAAAATCCTTGGCGTATATAAAGGCTAAAGGGCCGAAATCCTTTTGGCGCAGCCAAAAGATTGAAGCGGAAAGCCGGCGTACAGCCTGCCTTTAGGCAGGCTGCCGGATATAACGGCAGGGCTTCCATATACGCCGGGCCGTGTAAGATGGTTTTGCGGGCACACGGCTTCGCCGTGTGGTTTCCTGGCCCGGTTTTTTGCTTCGCAAAAAAGGCTCACGGAAAAAATTGGCGCGCCCGCGGGGTATGGATCCGCTTGCGAATCATGGTATTAGTTCGTTTTCTTTCCGGGGGTTTGTGTGCGGCACAGCGATTTTATTTTACCAATGCTCGATGAAGCGGGCCTGCCTGGCTATTCTTTCGCTGGTTCAATCGTTTTACGCCGGCAAAAGCCTGAAAAAGATCCGGTTCATTCTCTCGCTGGAATTTGAGAAGAACATCGAGGCGATTTTTAAACTCCTCAACGCCCAGGCGATTGAGGCATTGTTATTCCTCAAGCCTGACTAATTCTATGCGTCTATCCTGCTTTCCGAACAAGTCTAATGGACTTTTCCCGGCGGGCGGGATATAGTGATGGTAATGAATATGACGGTTCGCAGGCTGGCAAAACCTGTCTACAAGAGGCAGCAATTTCTTGTTTCATTTGTAAGGGAGTTAGGCGAAATAAAAACCTGGACTTTCAGAAGAGGCGCCGCCCTCCATGGCGGCGCCAAAGGCATAAATCCCCAAATTTGGACTGAATTTTATCTGTTGACATCCTTATTAAAGTATAATATATTGAAAATATGTTAAAAGTATACTTGGAAACTACTGTTTTTAATCGTTTTTATGATGAAAACAGAGAGTATATTGCTGAAACCAAAGAACTTTTTCAAAAAATTAAAGACAAAAGGATAGTGGCATATACATCGACTTATGTGATTGAAGAACTT
>JAISQU010000187.1 GCA_031274005.1 Spirochaetales bacterium | reverse complement strand
GAAGATACCGCGGAGCTCTGCTCTAAACTTGACCCACAAATAAGCATGCGGAATATAAACCGCGAAGTCGAAAAAGTCGAAAAAGGGAAGAAAAAGAAGGAAAAACCGTGGTATTTCCTGTATTTATCTCAAATCTTACAAATTACCTGGATCCTGAAATCTATACAAAATGTATACCTACGGCTATAATTCCTTATCCTGTAAAGAATTAAGTGAATTTTACGTAGGTATACCAAAGTATACCTACATTTGCCCTAATCTGCTTTGAAATCTTGTAATTCCTTATGGTATAAGGAATTAGGTAAATTAAAGGGTTGTAGGTATACTTTTTGGCAAGACTTTAGGAAACCTTTATGCCTTATACCACCAAGACGGGCTTGTTAAAGCATGCCTTTAGGCAGCCCGTGGGGCGCAAGGGATAGGAGCGGAAATCCTTTTGGTCTGCCAAAAGATTGGAGCGGATAGCCGGCGTACAGCCTGCCTAAAGGCAGGTTGCCGGAATATAACGGCAGGGGCTTTCGTATACGCCGGGCCGTGTCGCTTTGTTTTGCAGGCGCACGGCTTCGCCGTGCGGTTTCCTGGCCCGGTTTTTTGCGGCTTCGCCGCAAAAAATGCGCTATTGTATATCAAGAAAAAGTAAACGACTATGCCCTGAAGCGCGCCCCGACTAACTATACATTGCCGGTTTTTTTTGATATTATATATAAAACTAAAATGAAAAGAAAACCGCTCATCATGGACGGCGCTACAGGCACTAATTTACAGAATATAGCGATTCCCGCTTCAGTGTGGCAGACTTCGGCAACACAGTCCTGTGAAGGATGTAACGAATGGCTGAATCTTGCGTATCCGCAGGCGATAATTGATTTGCATGCGAGCTTTATTGACGCGGGGTCGGAGGCGGTCGAGACAAATACTTTTGGCGCGAACAGGATTACTCTGGCGGAATATGGTTTGGCCGATAAAACAGCGGAGATCAACGCCGCCGCGGTTGCCAATGCCCGCGCCGCCGCGCACGCGAGGGGAAAGCGGATTACCATTGTCGGTTCCATGGGGCCGGGAACAAAGCTCCCCAGCCTGGGCCATATTGATCCTGATGTTCTTGCGGCGGCTGCGGCGGAGCAGGCCCGGGCGCTTATCGAGGCCGGCGCGGATATGCTGATTCTGGAAACCGCTCAGGATCTTTTGCAGGTAAAACGCGCGGTTATCGCTGTTTTCGAGCTTATGGAGAGTACGCGGGAAGTTCCCCTTATGGTTTCGGTTACGTTGGAGAGTTCCGGGGTTATGCTGGTTGGCAGCGATATTTCCGCGGTGGCGGCGGCGCTGGAACCTTTTCCCATCGCTTCGCTGGGACTCAACTGCGCTACAGGCCCCTCGGAAATGGAATCACATATACGCTATTTGAGTGAAAACTGGGGGCGGCCCATATCCTGTATGCCCAACCAGGGGCTGCCGGAAATCGCGGAGGGTAAAACCGTTTATCCTTTGCGGCCGGAGGAGTTCGCGGCGAAGATGCTGTACTTTGTACAAAATTACGCGATTGACTACGCGGGCGGCTGCTGCGGCACAACTCCCGCTCATATAAAAGCGCTGGCGGACGCTCTTGCCGCCGGAGATTTCGCGTGAGCCGGGAAGCGCCAAAGCCCGCCGCGCCGCGGCTCGCCAGTCTGTACGGGGCGGTAGACGCTGTTCAGCCCCTTGGGCCTCTTTTAATCGGAGAGCGGGCCAACGCGACAGGATCGAAGAAATTCCGCGCCCTGCTTCTTGCCGATGATTTTAACGGAATGCTGAAGGTTTTGCAGTCTCAGGCCGGCGCGCATGTTCTTGACCTGTCTGTGGCCTATGCCGGACGCGACGAAGAAGCCGATATGAAAAAAATTGTGCGCCTCGCGGCAACCGGCCTTACCCAGCCCCTCATGATTGATTCCACTCTGCCGGAGGCTATTGAGACGGCCCTGAAGTATTACCCCGGCCGGCCCATTATCAATTCCGTAAACTTTGAAGACGGCGGCAGGAGCTTAAACCGTATCGCCGGCCTTGCGAAAAAATACGGAGCGATGATTGTCGCCCTTACTATCGACGAAAAAGGCATGGCCCTTAGCTGCGAACGCAAAGTGGAAACCGCCCTGCGCCTGCGGGATACTCTTGTCGGTGTTCACGGTCTGCGCGAGCGCGACATTTTTTTCGACTGCCTTACCTTTACCATTGGTTCGGGAGACGAAAGCCTTTTTACCGCGGCTACCTCCACCCTCGCTGCAATAAAGCAAGTGCGGCGCCTTCTGCCTGAGTGCCATACTCTTCTGGGCCTGAGTAATATTTCTTTTGGTTTAAAAGCCGCCTGCCGCCATGTGGTCAATTCTGTTTTTCTTGCCGAAGCCCTCAAGGCGGGCCTTGAGGCCGCCATTGTCGACGCGGCCAACATAAAACCTTTGTCTGAAATTGACGCCGTGGAAAAAGAATTGGCTCTTGATTTGATCTATAACCGGCGCGAAAACGGAAAAGATCCTCTTCGCGCCATCATCACGCATTTTGAGGCAGGCGCCTCATCGGCGGAGACAAAAACGTACATACGCGCAGAGCGTCCCGCGGAAGCCGAATTGAGTGAAAAAATCATCAAGGGCGTGCGCGAAGGGCTTGAAGATATTCTTGTTGTCCTTATGGGAAAATATGCGCCCGAAGATATTATCAACACATTGCTGATTCCGGTTATGCGGAAAATAGGCGAACTCTTCGGAAAGGGCGAAATGCTTTTGCCTTTTGTTTTACAGGCGGCCGAAACCATGCGCGAGGCTGTAGCCATTCTTGAGCCGTATCTGCGGCGCAGCGGGGAAAGCCCCAAGGTGAAAATCCTTCTCGCGACGGTACAGGGCGATGTGCACGATATTGGTAAAAATCTTGTTGATATTATTTTGTCCAACAACGGGTATAAGGTTTTTAACATAGGTATAAAACAAAGCGCCGAAAATATTATGGCCAAGGCCAGGGAATATAAGGTTGATGTTATCGGCCTGAGCGGGCTGCTTGTAAAATCAGCCCTTGTTATGAAAGAAAGCATTAAACAGTACAATGACGCGGGCCTTGATCTGCCTATTCTTCTGGGGGGCGCGGCTCTGACGCGGCGTTTTGTCGCGGGGGAATGCGCGCCCCTGTACGCAAAGCCGGTTGTGTATTGCAAAGACCCCTTTGACGCGCTCGCGGCTCTGGAGGCCCTGCAGCAGGGCAGGCTCGAATCTACCCGGCTGCCCGCAGCGGACGCGGAACATGAAGCAGAAAACCGGAAGAGCGAATCTCTGCGGAGTTTTTGCCCGCAAGCCGAAGCGCCTTTTACGGGCGTCCGGTTCGCGGATGATTTTGATCTGGCGCAGATTATGTCCAATTTCAACAAAAATATGCTTTTTCGCGCCCGCTGGGGTTTTCACCGGAAGGCTTTAAGCGCCCACGAATATGAAAGGCTCATCCATGATTCGGCCGAGCCTCTTTACGCGCAAATCTTTTCGCTTTTGGAACCGCATTTGGAGTTTAAAGCGGCCTACGGCTATTTTCCCGGATACCAGGATGGAAACAGCCTGATTCTCATGAACGGGGAAGATCCCGTTGTATTTGATTTTCCCCGGCAAAACCAGGCTAACGGTTTATGCATAGCGGATTTTTTCCGTACGCGGCAGGACGAAAAAACTCAAAAAGCGCGGCAGGCCGCCATTCCGTTTTTTGTTGTAACAATCGGACAAAAAGCCGCGCAGTGCGTGCGGCAAGCGTTTGAAAAAGATTCGTACAAACATTATCTTTTACTTCACGGGCTTGCCGCGGAATTGACCGACGCCCTTGCCGAAACCCTGCACAGGCGTATTGCCGCGGAATTGAGGCTGGAGGCCTTGTGCGGCAAACCCGGTTTTACGGGAGTGCGCTACGGTTTCGGATATCCGGCGTGCCCCAATCTGGATTTGAATCGGCCGCTGTTCAACCTGCTGCACGCGGAAAAACTGGGGCTTGCGCTTACCGAAAACATTATGATGGAACCGGAGTATTCTACCATAGGAATTATCGCGTATCATCCCGAAGCGCGTTACTTCAGCATATAAAACTGCGAAACCATGAAACTACGGAAGGAGAAACAATGAAACCTTTTTTGGAAAAAATACAGAACGATGTTGTGGTTTTTGACGGAGCCATGGGCACCATGCTCTACGCCAAGGGTCTTTTTATTAACACCTGTTACGACAGCGTCAATTTAACCAATCCCGGACTGGTCAAGAGTATTCACGAAGATTACATACGAGCCGGAGTGGATGTCATAGAAACCAATACCTACGGAGCGAATGCGATAAAACTCGGAGCTTACGGTTTATCCGATCAGATGAGGGAAATCAACAGCAAGGCCGTCGCCATAGCGAAAAACGCCGTCAAAGCCGCGGCGGAAAATCCCGATGACTGCGCTGTGGCCGGTTCCATGGGGCCTATTATCGCGCCCGACCAGATTTGGCAGTCCCGTTTCGGGGAATCGGTTACGAAAGCCTATGCCGATCAGGCCGCTATTTTGGCCGAAAACGGCGTTGATCTTTTCATCCTTGAAACCTTTACCCATATTGAAGAACTTTTACTCGCCGCGCAGGCTGTAAAGTCCGTTTCGTCTCTGCCGCTTGTTTGTTCTCTTGTGCCTGTGGATCTGCGTGAGGAAAACTCCGAAGAGGCAATGCTCTACAAAATGCTCAGGCTCAATCAAAGCGGCTTTGTTGATGTGGCGGGAATTAACTGCGGCATAGGCCCCGCCGCCGCTGCCGAAGTGCTGGAATGTGTGCGGCCGCATATAACAAAACCTTTTCTGGTCATGCCCAACGCCGGTTCGCCCCGGCAGGTAGACGGCAGAACCATTTATCTGAACAGCCCCGAGTATTTTTCTACATATATTAAACGCTACTGTCAGCTTGGCGCCAACGCCGTCGGCGGCTGCTGTGGTACGACGCCGCAGCAGCTTGCCGAAGCCGTAAAGGGTCTTAAAGTAGAAAAAGCCATCAGCCGCAAAGCATCCGCCATTGTCGTAAACTCCGGACTCAAGGCAGCCAAAGCCGTTCCTCTTGCCGAAAAATCGAAGCTGGGCGCAAAACTTGCCGCGGGTAAAATGGTGGCGACAATTGAACTTGTTCCACCCCGTAGCTGCGATTTAAGCCCCATCATACAGAAAGCCATTTTGTGCCGGAATCTGGGCGTCGACGCTATTAATTTGCCCGATGGTCCCCGCGCAAGTTCGAGAATTTCGTCGCTTGTAACCGCAATTGAAATTGAACGCCGGGCGGGCATTGAAACAATTCTGCATTACTGCTGCCGCGACAGGAATCTTATCAGCATGCAGAGCGACATTATGGGCGCTTATACAATAGGTTTGCGTAACGTGCTTGCCATTACAGGAGATCCGCCGAAACTTGGGGAGTATCCCAACGCAACCGGCGTATTTGACGTGGACTCCGTAGGACTCACGCAGGCCATTTATAATTTGAATCATGGCCTTGATTTGGGCGGCAACGCATTGTCCGCGCCAACCGCCATGGTTGTCGGCGTTGGATTGAATCCCTGCGCCCTGTCTTTTGAATATGAACTGAAACATTACGGAGATAAAGTGAGATCCGGCGCGGAATTTGTTATTACACAGCCTGTATTTGATCCAAACGCCTTGTTTAGATTTCTGGATGCCGCGGAGAAATTGTACGGCAAATTGCCTGTTATTGTCGGGGTGTGGCCGCTTGTAAGTTACAAAAACGCCGAATTTATGCAGAATGAAGTTCCCGGCGTAGAAATTCCCCGCGATATCATGCAGCGCATGTCAAAAACAACAGGAAAGGAAGAAGGAATCGCCGAAGGAATTAAAATCGCGCAGGAAATGATACGTGTGATTAAGCCGCGCGCCGCGGGATTTCAGGTAAGCGCGCCATTCGGAAAAACAGAACTCGCGCTGGAAGTATTGAAGGAAGTTTTAAATAATTAGTTACGCGCGAAAATTTTTATGACGTATCCGCGATTATTCTTTCGGGCGCCATGGATTTTTTACCGGCTTTGCCGGTAAAAAATCCAACCGGGCTTTCCGCTTCAATCTTTTGGCTGCGCCAAAAGGATTTCGGCCCTTTAGCTTTTATATACGCCAAGGGTTTTTTAGGGCATCTTGCCCTGTTGCATGGTATTCCACAACACGCTTGCGCGTGCGTTTGTTTGGGCATGCTGCAATCCCTGGCGCGGCCCAAGGGCTTCCGGTGATCTTGCGCGGAAAAAAATGTTGCACCCTTTATTGCTTTTTCACTTGACGAAGACTAATAATAACTTTATACTTTAACAAATTTCTATATTATGGAGGAAGTCAATGGCTTCAATTTTTTTCAAATACTATACTGCCGTAGAAAACGCATCTGACGCCGCGGTAAAAAAACAGTATGGCGTATCAAAAGCTAATGCTCTGAAAGTTCTGGAGGCTCTTCTTGTCGCGGATATTTCCGATTCAGGAAAGAAAGCTCCTGCGGCGGCAAAGAAAACCCGGGGGCGCAAACCGGGAAGAAAACCCGGAAAAGTTGCCGCAAAGAAACCCGGCAAGCCTGGCCGCAAACCGGGGAGAAAACCCGCGAAAAAGACGGTACGGCCTGTAAAAGCGCTTGCTCCGCGAATCGAAGTTTCGTAAGAAAAGTTTCCTGAAAACCGGACAGTTTTACAGCAGCTATCCGGTTTTTTATTCTATCCGCGGTTTTACGTAAACCCCATTGGGGTTGGCAATCGCAGGAAAGATTTCAGGCGCCACTATCCCGGCGGCGTTGAATCGTATCCCGCCTTTTGATCCGCAACTGAGAATTAAGAACCTGAATCCGTACACAATGGGTTGATAATAGACTTGTTCGAAAACCCGGTTAGATTCCTCTCAAGTCTATTAAAAGAATTTGCCGCTGATTCATATACATGAACCTGGGATCCTGTCGGCCTTCTAATAAATGTGAACCGAAGAGGGCTCTTGCGTTTTCTTTTTATGCGCGTCAAGATTGGTTTGCGGAAGACGGAGTATCGCTTTGTTGTTTTCTGTTTCTTTTTCGCGCGGGCGGCGGTTCGCCGGGAATGATTTCGCTGTTTCGCGCCGACAGGCGTATCTGATACGCCGGGGCGGTAAGGTCTATTTTGGCTTCGGCAAAACCGTCCTGCAGATGCTGGTACAACTCCGAATAAATTGACGGAACGCGGCCGACTTCTTTTGTGTAAACGTTGATTTCGTAGCGGGCGTAATTGTCGTCAAGAGCGGTTTGCAGCACAAAGGGCTTGGGCTGTTTCATCGTGCGGGAGGTTTTCAGCGCCGCCGCGATAAGTATTTCGTGTACCTTCGGCCAGGGAATGCTGTAGTTCATCGTAACTTCCGCATGCAGGAGAAGGCCCTCCTCATCAACATCCTGAGAGGTATTGTAATTGACCGTGGTCGAGTTCAGCACCGTAATATTCGGAAAGGTGACGTACTCATTTTTATGCGTGCGCAGCCTGATGATGATGGGAGACTTCTCCACCACAAAACCCGTAATGTCGCCCAGCCTGATGCGGTCGCCTATTTTGAAAGGCCGCATATAGGTTATGACCAGCCCCGCGACAAGGTTGCCGATTGCGGAGGACGAGCCCAGGGAAAAAATAATGCCGACAAAAACCGACACTCCCTGAAAAATCGCCGAATCCGAACCGGGCAGATAGGGATACACCACGGCTATCGTAAAGGCGTAGACCAGCACCCTCAGAATGTTGAAGGTGGGGTGCGCCCATTCGGGATAAAAACCCGGCAGAGTCAGTTTGCCTTTTTCCAGCCCCATCGCGAAATACTTCAGCGTCCGCAGCACATAGCGCATTATGAAGAGAATGATGATTATGGTGATAAGGTTGGGAATATATCCCACAATGCCGAGGGCTATGCCTTTCAGGGGGGTCAGAACATAACTGAACAGCGTAGAGGCCCAATCGCGCGTAAACTCAAAGAGGCTGAAAATGATGGGGACGGTAATGAAAAGCTGGAAAGCGGTCAGAAGGTATTTTACAATCCGCAGAAGAAACAGGCAGGCGTCCTGTATTTGTTCCTTGCTGAAAAGCCTGAATTTCTTGATTGCGATGGGTTTGAATTTTTTTTCGCTGTATGCCCGAAGCCGGACGGCGAACCAGCGGAACAGTATCCATATCGCCCAAATAAGCAGGCACTGAAGAATAACAATGCCGCCGGCGATTCCAAGATGTTCGAAAATACCCAGGCCGGTATTCTCCGCGGCGATGACTGCCTCTTCCGCCCTGTCAATGATCTCCTCAATGACGCCCTGTTCATCGGCGGGCTGCCCGGCGGCAGGCGCTGTTTCCGAAGGCGGAACCGCGGCGGGAGTATCCTCCGCCCAAGAGGCCGACGCTATAAAAACTATAAGAAAGATATACAGCCATTTCATATCGGTATTTATAAGTATAATATACGGGATTAAGGAAGAACAAGTAGCCGCCTTCCCGTCCATCGGGACGGGAAGGCGGCGCCGGAAATTGCGGTGAAAGCCACCAGTGTACTTCACGATTGTCACCAAAGCTGGTGAATAATAACGCAATCGCGAAGCGATTGCCGCGGCGCTTGGTTTTGCAGGCTCCCGGCTTCGCCATGCGTTTCCCTGGCGGGTGCACCAATTTTTTCCGTGCAAAATCACCGGAAGCCCCTGGGTCGCGCCAGGGATTGCAGCGTAAATCCTTTTGGCACAGCCAAAAGATTGAAGCGGAAAGCCCGGTTTTTTGC
>JAISQU010000138.1 GCA_031274005.1 Spirochaetales bacterium | reverse complement strand
GCACAGGGATCGGAAGCCTTCTTCGACGCTCTGCGCGAGGGAAGATCCGGCACGGGAATTTACAGCTTCGCGGGGGTTCCCAGAGTCGGGGCCTGTACGCCTGTAAACGGATCCGACGGCTGGATGCTGGGCGTGGCCGCGCCGATAGAAGAGAGTCCCGCTTCGCGAACAACAAATGTCCTGTTGCTTTCTGCCGCGCTGTTTTTGGGACTGGGTATTCTGGCGGCTTTTTTCGCGGCGAACATTATCGCGGAGCCTTTTCAGAAAATCGGGGAACAGAACGCGAAGCTGGAAGAACTGAAGGAGACGGCGGAAAACGCCAGCCGCGCCAAGAGCGATTTCCTTTCCAATATGAGCCACGAGATGCGTACGCCTATGAACGCGATTATCGGCATGACATCGATAGCGAAAACTTCTTCCGATATAGAGCGAAAGAATTACTGCCTGAACAAGATAGAGGACGCCTCCACGCACCTTCTTGGCGTTATCAACGACATACTGGATATGTCGAAAATAGAGGCGAACAAATTTGAACTGTCAAGCGTCCGGTTTAATTTTGAGAAAATGCTGCAAAAGGTTGTAAATGTTATCAACTTCCGTGTGGAGCAAAGACAGCAGAAGTTTGTTGTGCGCCTTGACCGGAATATTCCCCGAATGCTGCAGGGCGACGATCAAAGGCTGGCCCAGGTAATCGCGAATCTTCTTTCCAACGCCGTAAAATTTACGCCGGAGCAGGGTTCCATTTATTTGATTACGCGGCTCGAAAAAGAGGAAAACGGGCTTTGTACCATTCAGATTGAGGTGCGCGACAGCGGTATCGGAATAAGCAAAGAGCAGCAGGCACGCCTTTTTACATCGTTTTCCCAGGCGGACACCAGCATATCCCGCAAATTCGGCGGGACCGGCCTGGGCCTTGCGATTTCAAAGCGCATTGTCGAGATGATGAACGGCAAGATTCATCTGGAATCCGAAGAGGGCAAGGGTTCCACCTTTACCATTACCGTCCAGGCGGCGCGCGCCGAGGATGACGCGCAGCCGTCCCCCGGCCGGAACTGGAGTACCATACGGGTTCTGGCGGTTGATGATGATCCTGAAGCGCTGGAGTATTTTTCGGAAATTGCCCGGAACCTGGGGTTTTTCTGCGACACGGCGGCAGGCGGCGAAGAAGCCTGGGCCATGATAGAAGGCGGCGGGGATTATAACGTATATTTTATCGACTGGAAAATGCCGGGTATGAATGGTATTGAAATCTCGCGCCGGATAAAAGAAAAAAGCCGCGCGGATGCCCCCAGCCCGGTTATTATCATGGTGTCCGCCACGGAATGGACTGTGATAGAAAAAGAAGCGAAGAGCGCCGGGGTGGACAAATTTTTGCCCAAGCCGTTTTTCCCGTCGTCCATTGCCGATTATATCAACGAATATCTGGGAACGCAAAGTTTTGTTGACAGCGTTCAGGCAAACGCGCAGTCTGCTGATGCGGGCTGCTTTGCCGGCTATACCCTGCTTTTGGCCGAAGACGTGAAAATTAACCAGGAAATCGTACTTGCCCTTCTTGAGCCGACCCTGCTGAAAATCGAATGCGCGGACAACGGAAAACAGGCGCTTGAACTGTTCAGCGAGAATCCCGGCAGGTACGATATGATTTTTATGGATGTCCAGATGCCGGAAATGGACGGCTATGAAACCACCCGCCGCATCCGGGCCCTTGAGGACCCCGCCGCCGCCAGGCGCGTACCGATTATAGCGATGACGGCAAATGTCTTTCGCGAGGATATTGAGAAATGCCTCGCGAGCGGCATGGACGACCACGTAGGCAAACCCATCAACATGGATGAGGTTATGCATAAGCTCAACGTTTATCTGCCGGTGAAACAGAAAACAGAATTGAATTGAGGGAAGATCTACAACCGGCAATTCTGATTTTAAGATAACCACGGACCACACGGACGAAGACGATAATATAGTATGAGTGAGGGCAGGAAAGGAAAAGAAATTCTGTATGAAGAGGAGAGGAAAGCTACCGTATTCGGGCGTGTGTTTATGAAGTAAACAGGAAGCTGGGGAGCGGTTTTTTGGAAGCGGTATATCAGGAAGCGCTGGAGATTGAATTACAAAAAGCGAAAATTCCCTATGAAGCGCAAAAAAAGCTCTCCATACTCTACGACGGCAAGCCGTTAAAGCAATTTTATCTGGCTGATTTTATTTGTTTTGAAAAAATCATTATAGAAATCAAGGCGGTAACAACGCTCGCCAACGAATACAAGGCACAAGTACTCAATTATTTGCCGCAACCGGACTGAAATTGGGTTTTTTGGTCAATTTTTGCGCATATCCCAAAGCGGAAATCATAAGGATCGTTCATTGATTTGTCCGTGGAGCTGTCCGTGTGGTCTGTGTGGTCCGTGGTTATCCTAAATTTAGAATTCCTGCCGCCGCAGCCCGTATTCACACAAACCGCAAATCCCTGTATAGTTTATGTATGGCGCGTGAAAAACCTTCAAAAGATGTTATTGTAATAGGCGGCGGGGCGGCGGGCCTGACGGCGGGCCAGTACTGCGCCCGCGCGGGTCTTTCGGTTCTTGTGGTTGAGGAACTGGCCCTGGGCGGGCAGGCCCTGAATATCGAGGGCATTGAAAACTACCCCGGCTTTCCTGAACCGGTGAGCGGATTTAAGTTTGCCGAAAAACTTGAGACGCAGGCAAAAAAATTCGGCGCGGAATTCCTGTACACCTCCGTTCAGTCCCTGAAAAAAGAGGAAAACGTTTTTACCGTTACCACCGGCAAGGGGGTTTTTACCGCCTGGGCCGTCATACTGGCAACAGGGGCAAAACACCGGCTCCTTTGCATACCGGGAGAAAAAGAGCTTACCGGCCGCGGCGTATCCTACTGCGCCGCCTGCGACGGCCCCTTCTTCAAAAACCGGAAAATCCTCGTTGTCGGCGGCGGCGATGCGGCCTGCGACGAGGCGATGTTTCTGTCAAAACTGACGGACAAGCTCATCGTGATCCACCGCCGCGGCCGTTTCCGCGCCCAGAAAGCCCTCGCCGACAGGGTTCTGAAAAACCCGCGCATTGAGGTGCGTTTCAATACCGTGCTGGAAGAAATCAGGGGCCGCGCTAATGAGAAGGGAATTGAAAAAGTCGCGGCGGGAGTCCTGCGGCGCACGGATACAGGCGAACGCCGCGAAGAAGAGATAGACGCCGTGTTTGTTTTTACCGGCAGTGTTCCGCAAACGCGGCTCGCGCCGGATATTTCCAAAGACGAGGGCGGCTGCATCATTACCGACGCACAGATGCGCACATCCCTGCCCGGCCTGTTCTGCGCGGGGGATGTGCGCTCTACGCCTTTCCGCCAGCTTGTTGTGGCCGCGGGCGAAGGAGCGGTGGCGGCGCACGCGGCGGCCCGGTACATAGACGAAGTTCTTGACACCGTTTATAGTTCCGCCTGAACCACCTGTATGCGCCATCCCGTCAGGTTTTACCCAATTGACGGAGGCGCCACACTTGAGGGCGCGGGGGTATCCCCCGTGCTAAAACCGCCGTCGACGCAAATAATCTGACCGTTTACATAAGAACTCGCTTCGGATGCGAAAAAAATAACAGCCGTATCAAGATCGCCCGGCGTACCAAACCGTTTTGCGGGAAGCCGTTCCAGAAGATGGGAGGCCCACTTTTTGTCCTCGAATTGTTTTCTGCTGATGTCCGTAACAAACCAGCCCGGACAGATACAGTTAACCGTAATATTGTATTCCGCCCATTCCGCGGCAAGACACATAGTCATCTGCTTTATACCTCCGCGGCTTGCCGAATAGGGCGTAACGGTTTTATAACCAAAAAAAGATGTTCCCGAACCTATATTGATTATTCTGCCGTACTTCCGTGCTATCATCCCCTTCGCCGCTTCCCGCGCCACAAAAAAAGAACCCTTAAGGTTTGTGTCCACAATCCAGCTCCACTCTTCCCAGGTATAATCCACAGCAAACTTTCGCTTATTAACTCCGGCGTTGTTTACCAGAATATCAATTTTACCAAAATGCTTTTCAGTCTTTGCAACCGCCTCAATAATACTGGCGTGATCTTCAACATCCAGGACAACAGGCAAAACCTTCCTGCCGTATGATTCAAATTCCTTTTTCACCGGGTCCAGTGAATCACTATTCCGGCTTGTAATAGCTATATCAGCGCCGGCCTTAACCAGCGCGCGCGCCATGTTATTCCCCAGCCCCCGGCTGGCCCCTGTTACCAGCGCGGTTTTTCCCGCAAGATCAAATAAATGACTCATCTTTCACGCCTCCTTTTCGTTTTATGAAAGCACATCAAAAATGGTCAGTTTTTTTCCGAACCTGTACCAAAACGCCTGTTCAAGATGAAATTTCATTGCCCGAAAAGCGCCCTTCGCATCGCTTTCAAAAATTTTATCAACTATATCCTGATGCTCTTTTAATTTATCTCTTTGTTCCGCTTTTTCCCTGTCCTGGTTACTCTTGCTCAGGGACACAAGGGCGGGAGTAAAAACGCTTATAAGAGATTTTATCAGATCATTCTCAGTTGCGTAGGCAATCTGCATGTGGAATAGAAAATCCTCATCGTCGGGCGTTTTCCCCGCATGCAGCTTGGCTTTAAAAATTTCATGCCGTTCGAGAATCCTCGCCTTCTCCTCCGCGGAAGCCCGTTGAGCGGCCAGAGCGGCGGAAAAGACCTCAATAATAGACCGGGTTTCCATCATGGATTCAAAATCCAAATCGCTTATTTCCAGAAGGTTCCCTATAAGACCGGACAGAGTCCCCTCTTTCATTGCCGCGATATAGGTACCCTTAAAAGGTATTGATTTCAGAATGCCGTAAAATTCGAGTTTTTTCAAAGCGTCCCGAAGGGGGCCCCTGCCCACCTTAAACCGCTCCGCGAGTTCCCGTTCGGATGGCAGCTTTTCCCCCGGTCTCAACACTCCGTTTTTTATCAGTTCGCGAATCCGGGATATTATAATATCCGAAGTTTTTTGTACCCGCACTTCTTTGAAGATTTCCGGCGCGGCTTTAGCTGATGTTCGCATATCTGTTCCCCGGCAATTCAGGTCTGTCTGATAATAACCTTCATGGCCTTATCAGGGTTATGTTCAACAAATTCCATAGCTTCCTGAACTTTTTCCAAAGGAAAGGTTTGACTAACCAGGGAGCCAAGGTCGACCTTCCGGGCTTCCACAATATTCAAAGCCTTCCCGTACATATTTGCATAGCGGTAGAGTGATAATATATCAATCTCTTTTCTCATAAGATACCGCAGGGGAACAGGAACAAAATCCGTATGAGCGCTTATCCCGGCAATGACAATTTTCCCGCCCCGCATCACCATCTCGTGCAGGCTTTGAACAAGTTCAATAACTCCGGTAGCCTCTATTGCAACATCGGCGCCTAAACCGTTTGTCGCGGCAAGAACCTGGGGGATTATATCTCCCTGTGAGGAGTTCAGTACCACCGTCGCGCCTGCCCGCCGCGCAAACTCCAAGCGAAAATCCTGAACATCAACCGCGATAATCTTTGCCGCTCCGCAGACAGCCGCCGCCATAATCGACGTAATACCCAGCGGGCCGCAGCCGGTTACCAGAACAGACGAACCGGGCGAAACCCCGCTCCGGTGGCAGGCCCACAAACCAATAGAAAAAGGCTCGAGTAAAGCGCCCTCATCAAAACTCGTATTTGCCGCGAGGGGAAAACTCAGGATTTCCGGAACCTTCACATATTCGGTAAAAGCGCCATCCACAGGGGGGGTTGCGAAAAAACGCATATCAGGACATACATTATACTTGCCGGAAAGACAAAAGCTGCATTTGAAGCAGGGAATCCCCGGCTCAATGGAAACCCTGTCTCCGATCTTCCTGTTTTTTACCTCGTCTCCCGCCTCTTCAATAACGCCGGCGGCCTCATGCCCCAAAATGAGAGGGCCGCTCATCCTGACCGGCCCTGTTCCGCCGGTTTTATAAAGGTGCGAATCGGACCCGCAAATGCCCACCGATTTGACCCGCACAAGAACCTCGTCCCTCCGGGGCACAGGTTTAGGAATATCCCTCATCTGAATTTCCCGCGGCTTAACAAGTACAGCAGCTTTCATATGTTCCCTCAATACAGTAAATTAGGCAGCCACAACACAATTCCCGGAAAGGTTGTCGTAAGAAATAATACAATAAAAAGCGGGACCAGAAACGGCATTGTTTCTTTTACAACCTTCGCAAAGGAAAGTTTTGAAATATGCTGGATTACAAAAAGCACAACGCCGAAAGGCGGCGTCAGCAAACCAAGCATAAGATTTAACACCATAACAACGCCAAAATGAACAGGATCAATACCTAACTGCTCTATTACGGGAACAAGAATCGGCGACAAAATAAGAATGGAAACTGTCGAATCCAGAAAACAGCCCAGAATAAGCAGGAAAATATTGATGGTATACAAAACAAGCAAGGGGTTCGCGCTTATTGAAAGAAAAGCCTGACTTATACGGATAGTAATTCCGGTGCGCATAAGTATCCAGCCGCAAAAGGCCGCGGTAGTAATGATAAAACCTATAATCGCTGTTTCTTTTGCCGTATCGATAAAAATGTCCACAATAATTTTCAGGTTAAGTTCTTTCAGGACCAATGTGCCGATAAGGATAGCGTAGAAAACAGCCACAGCCGCGGCTTCTGTGGGAGTAAAAAAACCTGTCCAAATGCCGCCCAAAAGAATAACCGGCGTCAAAAGAGGAAGAAGCGCGTTGTAGAGGCTTTGCGCGAAAAGTTTTAGCGTGGGGAAAGGCTTTCGGGGATATTTACGCTTTACCGCGTAAATCCAAACCATGACCATGAGTGAAACGGTCATCAAAACACCGGGAACAATGCCGCCCAAAAACAGCCTCCCCACCGACACGCCGGAGGCCAGAGCAAATACCAGCATGGGAATACTGGGAGGGAAAATCGGGCCGATGGTGGAAGAGGCGGCGGTAATCGCCACGCTGAACCCCTTGTCGTAGCCCGCGTCCGCCATAGCGTCAAGCTCTATCTGCCCAAGGCCGGCCACATCGGCCACGGCGGCCCCGGACATACCCGCAAATATTAAACTGGCAAAAGCGTTGGCGTGCCCCAGCCCCCCCGGCATAAAACCTACGCAGGTATCGGCAAAAGAAAAAATCTTTTTGGTAATTCCCGCCGTATTCATCAGCTTCGCGGCCAGAATAAAAAGAGGTACGGCCAGCAAAATAAAATTATTCAGCGACGTCATCATTTTTTGGGCAATTACTGAAAAGGCGACGGATGAAGAGCTGCTGATAAATCCCAGAAGCCCCGCGATTCCCAGCGAAAAAGCCACAGGAATACCAATAAGAAGTACCGCCATAAAACCGATTGTCAGAAAATAAATCATTACACTTCCTCCGCCTTTACGGTTTTCGGGGTATTTTTTATATCGTCATATAAATTCAGGACAAGATAAAAAATCATGAGAATACCGCTTATTGCCACACTGAGATAAAGATGGCCGATCTTGAGCCAGCCAACCGTAGATATAACCGAGGTCCAGTACCGCATTACGTTTTCAGACGCGCCAATCACCAGAGTTACAATGAACGGAATCATCATAATCGACGAGACAATACGAAAAATCCTCTTCGCCCCCGCGGGAATTATCTGGGTTAAAATGTCTACAGTAATGTGGGACCTGTCCCGCAGCGCGAGGGAGGAACCAAGAAAGACAAGAACAATATAAACCGACCGGGCCAGTTCGTCTGTCCACGAAACAGGTATGGATAATATCCCCCGGCATGCAATTTCTATAAGCATAATCGCAAAAATAATAAAAAGTAAGGCCGCGTTCACATACTCGATAATACGCTTCATGGGATCTCCCTCATAGAATAAATTTCCGGAAGGACCCGGAGGCCCTCCGGAAAATGGCGTCAAAGTCCTTTCTGTTAAAGCCCTTTCAATTGATCGTACAAACCGGGCGCCCATTCTTTTTTGGCGTAATTTTCAATAACGCCCTGAGCGGTTTTAATAAAATCGGAGGTATCGATTTCAATGTATGTCATACCATAACCGATGAGTTTCTTGATGAGTTCGTCGTCGCCATTCTTTGTAAGTTCATTGCTATAATCCAGGGCTGTCTTTACGGCCGCGTCAAACGCCGACTTGTCCGCTGCGGGAAGGGTATTATACCATTTCATGCTTACAAGTACGCGGTTGCAGGCAAAAATGTGCCGCGTTCCCATAAGGTATTTCTGGACTTCATAGAATTTCATCGCGTCGATACTCTCCGGCGGATTCTCCTGGGCCTCAACCACGCCTGTTTTCAGCGCCATATAGACTTCGGAAAACGCGATGGAGGTGGGAATGGCGCCAAAGGCGGTCCAGAAATCGTGCATTATCTGCTGGGCGGGAACCCTCATTTTAATGCCCTTGAGTTCCGCCATGTTGCGTATGGGTTTGTTCGCCGTTAAAAACCGCGCTCCCCGCAAAATGACCCCTGTTGTCCGTACGCCGCGTTCCTTTTCAATCATATCGCTCAAAGCCTTGCCCGGCCCCGCCCAATATTTCCACATCTGGTTTACGTCTTTGAAAATATAGGGGACTTCCATGCTGAAATATTTGGGATAGTTCACAGAAATATCCAGAGTGCCTAATACGCCTATTTCCACGGAACCGTCTTCCAGCATTTCAAAGGTCTGCTGTTCGTCGCCCATGGCGCTGCCCGGATGGATAAGAACTTCAAAACGACCGTTTGTCGTTTTTTCAAATTCCGCCTTGAACTTTTCCATCCCCAAATGGGCGGGCGTTCCCGCCGCCATTATGGACGCCACATTGATTACCTTTTTGCCCCCGGCGCTCTCCCCGGAACCGCCCGCATAAAGCGCCCCGCAGACCATAAGCAGAGCAAGCGCGCACACACATACCTTTCCTGCATGTTTCATCTTTTTTCCTCCTTGCAATTTTTGAGAACCAAACTGGTACTGTGGTTAACCAGTTTTACGTTCTTTTAATGTAATATCGAATGCGCCGCTTGTCAAACAAAAAAGTAATAATCTTCGAGCCGGTTCCAAAATGAAAACATTTTTTGAAGTCCGCGGGGCGCAATGGGATTGAAGGGGCGCGAAGCGGCCGCGCCAGCGGCGGAACCCCCGGAAAGCCCGGTTTTTTGCGGCTTTGCCGCAAAAAATGCGCACGAATGATTA
>JAISQU010000048.1 GCA_031274005.1 Spirochaetales bacterium | reverse complement strand
CGACACAGACAAAGAAAAAGAGTAGATAATGAAGCAAAATCGACCTAAATATCTCATATTCTTTGGGTTTTCTCGGTTTTTCTGTGTGGTCCGTGAGGTCCGTGGTTTGACTTCATTAAACCATTTGTCAACGATACAGTACACTAGTATTTTATTTCGAGGCTGACATGGCGTTTATCCCCGCCCTTACCTTGCGGAGCAGGAATTCCGCGGCGTTTTTTCCCGCTTCAGCGCCCACTTCGTTATACGCCGGCTGTAAATAGTGGAATTCGTCTTTCATAAGCCCCCTGGCGGCGAATGTTTTGAACAGCCGCGACACCATGATGATTTTCGCGTTATCCGCGCACAGTTCTTCCTGCGCGTCCTGTATCGCTTTATACAGAAACGGATTATCCCGGTGATTTCCGGTTTGGATTAAAAAGCAAAAGTCCAGGCCTTCGGCTAAAAACGATGTAATAAATTTTTCGGTTTTTTTTCGATATTCGTCTTGCGGCATGCCGTTGTCGCCGTCGGTGCAGCCCTGGCACCAAACCATGCACGCAGCAATAATTTTGTGACCATTCGCGGATAAAAAATCCCGGCATTTCCGCAGGCGCGTTACCGCGTCGGTGTAATACGCGCCCATTGGTTCCCATTCGTTAACGCTGGAGCCCCCCTTTGAGCAGGATATGCCGACAATAGACGCGCCCAGTACGGGATAAGCGCTGTTTATAAACGCGGATACCAGGGAACCGGTTTTCATACCCGGTTCGAATACGCCCGCGGGGTTGTTTTCTTCCGCTCCGAAAGGCTCCCGCGCGGGGACGAGGGCGCATGGCTGGGTAATTGCCTTGTATTCATATCCCCAGCCTTCCGGCACCTCCGGCGCGAGGCGCGCGATTCCCCTGCCGGCCATATTGCTTTGTCCCATAAAAAGAAAAACATATACGTTCTTCATCAGCACTTCTCCGGATGCTTACAGAAGATTGGGCAAAAAGGTTGATAAAACAGGCGCATACGCGAAGACAGACGCGCATATCAATTCTACAATAACAAACGGAATTAAACGCTTCGCTACGCCGGATACCGGCCTGTCGCTTAATCCGCAGGCGACAAACATGGTGGAGCCAAAGGGAGGGGTCGCCTGCCCAAGAGCCAGCATAAAGACAAACACCATCCCGAAATGGATGGGATCAACGCCAAAGGATACGGCTATGGGGGCAAGAAGCGGCCCCAGAATAAGATTGGTAACGCTTACCTCAAGAAACATGCCGCATATTGTCAGCAGTACAAGAATCATAAACATAAAAACATATCTGTTTTGCGCGACAGTCATAAAGGCGTTCGTTACGTACACAGGAATATTGTAATAGGTTATAAGATAGCCGAACAGAATGGCGGACATGACAAGAAACATCAGGTTTGCGGTATTGGCCGCCGTTGTTTTGAGAATTTCCCGGATTGTTTTTCCCGAGATTTCCCGAAAAACGACAAAGCAAACAAAAACACCGTAAAAAACCGCAATCACCGCGGATTCCGTCGGGGTAAAAACACCGGCGTAAATACCGCCAAGAATAATCACCGGCATAAAAAGCGCCCACACCGCGTTTTTGAAAGAACCAAGAAACCGCTTAAAACTAAAACCTTTGTTTTTCGGGAACCCGTGTTTTTTGGCGTTAAAGTAGGCGTATAGGCACAGCGCGAAACCTGTCAGAAATCCGGGAATAACGCCGGACATAAGCAGCCGGGAAACCGATGTCCCCGTAATATTGCCGTAGATAACAAATACAACGCTTGGCGGTATTACGATGCCCAGAGTACCGCCTATAGCCTGTATCGCCGCCGAGTAATCTTTGGGGTATCCCCGTTTTACCATTTCCGGATACATAATGCCGCCGATGGCGGCGGTTGTCGCCACCGAGGAACCGGAAATTGCCGCAAAAAAACTACAGCCGACGATTGCGACAAGGGAAATGCCGCCGGAGATCCAGCCGATAAGCGAGTCCGCAAAAGTGACAAGGCGGCGGGAAAGCCCTCCCTTGGACATGATGTCTCCCGCGAGAAAAAACGCGGGTATCGCAAGCATGGCAAAATTATCGCAGCCGGTAAATATTTTTTGCACGCAGACTCCCAACGACAGGGCCGGATCCATAAGTACCGCGGCAAGGCTGGCGCAGCACAGCGCCCAGGCTATCGGCAGCCCCAGAGCGCCCAGAACAATAACGAGTATAATCATAACAATTGCCGGTAAAGCCATAAAAAGTCCTCCATCCTATCCTGAGCGCCTGTACGTACAGGAAAAATTAAACCGCGTTTTGTTTGAGTGTTTGTAGCAGCTTGAGGAGCACGGCAATAATGGCCAGGCCGAAACCCGCGGTAAGTATGCCGTATAATAAATGCATGGGAATCCGCATTGCCGCGCTTGTCTGAAATTTGCCTATACGTATCAGATCAAAGCTGCTCAGAAAAAACATGAGGCTCACAAACAGTTCAATAACCAGCCTGCCTATTTCAAAAAAATGCTTCATGCGGGCGGAAAGACAGGAGTCTATCAGATCTATGCGTATCATCAAATTTTTCGTAACACCCAGATTAATGCCAAGACACACCATGGCGACAAACAGATAACGCGACAGTTCTTCCGACCAGGGCAGACTGTAAAAAACAACGTAACGGGTAAATGTTTGCAGCAGAATAACGCACATCATGAGCGCCAGCACCGCGCCGATAAGGGCGTTTACCGCCGTTTGTATCATTCCCACGCATTTTTCTAGTGTGCGCATAGTATCACTCCTTTTTCGGGAGGGAATTCCTCCCGAAATTGTTACAAATGACTCTCCTCGCCCTGAAGGGCGAGGTATCGTCGTTCTGCAAGGTATGGATTGTATGCGGGTCCATACCCCAACAAACAAAGCCTTACTGGGTTCAAAACGCCCTGAAGGGCGGGGTATGGACCCGCTTGCGAATCAACAGCAATTAAATCAATTGGTATTCAATTTTTTTGTCAAGAAATTCCATATACAAAATATTTTTAATATATTATTTTCCAATAGATTTTTACTTCTACTGTTGTACAACATATTTATGCAATAATTTCAAAGTTTTTTTGCCCCCATTAGCAAACCGCCTTCCCGCCAAGGATGGCGGGAAGGCGTGGGATCAATGTCTTTATGGGAGACTACGGGGTCTGTTGCGGCGAACCGAAGGTTCGAAGCAACTGGCCCCGTTTTACCAAAATGGTGTCAGTTACCCCTGCATGTACCTTTTTATTTTACACCATTGCGATATCGTCGTCCTTACCCTTACCTTTCGGCCCTTTCAACATGTCGCATAAAAAATCAGGCAGCAGGTGGCTGGCCTTTCCACTGCCCTGTGCCTGTGTCACCGCGGCAGGGCTGGTGGGCAAATATGGATTACCACTGGAATGATAGGTCTGTATATAACCATTGGTGTCACCACATGAAGTATTAGTATATCCACGAGCCATAAAGTCACTAACAAGTGCCCGTAACTCTGGGATATCTTCCCCGATTTGTCGCAATAAATCTTCGTTCAGCTGCCGAATGGCGGCAACATTTGTGCTGTTTGTCAATTCTGTCGATGAACCCACACCCATTGCACCGTTAATTTCGTCCAAAAGAAACTTCGCTAAACCACTATTTTTATCTCCTAAAAGAGTTTGAACCCACTGGGTGTTTGTAAGATCTCCCTGTTGATACGAAATACCCGCAGTAGTCAATGCAGCCGCCAACGCCGACTGCGCGTTTCCCTTAGCGGTGCCTACTTTCGCCTGCAATAATTGTTTACCCGCCTGATACACTGCAAATTTATTATCAAAGCCAGTGGGGTGTTGACCAGCCCCAAATATTGTGTCCCAAATTTGGTCGGCATATCCATTTGCATTTGTTACCGCGTTAATGTATGTCGTGGGGTTATTTGACTCATTATTTCCGATTGCGGTTTTCATGGTATTTTCCTTGGTGGCAAGCGTGCCCGCGGTTGTTCCCAAACCCTCATCGTATCTGCTATCAACCGCCGCATAACCCGACCGCAGGTATTCACTTTGCCCTATCATTTTAATAAATACTTGATTATATCGCGTCACAATGGCGACAAATGTC
>JAISQU010000292.1 GCA_031274005.1 Spirochaetales bacterium | reverse complement strand
CGGAAAGCCCGGTTTTTTGCATGCCCAGGCAAACGCACGCGTGAGCGTGTTCTGGATAACAGGTAACAGGGCAAGAGGCCCAAAAAACCTTTTGGCGTATATAAATGCTATGGGCCGAGCAAAAAATGCGCACGAATGATTACGGTTTTCATTTTGGAACTGGCTCTTATGTTTTAGTCCAATCACGGCGCTATGCACATCTCATCCTCGATTTTGCGGCAAAGTTCCTGGAACTCGGGGCTGTGGTACTGCCGCGGGCGGGGCAGGGGGATTTCTGTTTCGCCGCTGATATATCCGTCCTTCATGTGTATAACACGGCCGGCAAGGTACACCGCTTCCTCAATATCGTGGGTTACAAGAATAACCGTAATGCCGAGGGCCCGCCATAACTCGTCCAGATCACGACGCAGCCGGGAGCGGGTAAAAGCGTCCAGCGCGCCAAAGGGTTCATCCAGAAGGAGAACGCGGGGTTTTCTGCACAGGGCGCGGGCAAGGGCGACGCGCTGGGCCATGCCGCCGGAAAGCCTGCGGGGGTATGCGTCTTTCCAGTTCTCCAGTCCCACGAGGCGCAAAACAGCGTCAATTTCCGCGGCGGTTTCGGGCCCGCCCTTTTCCGGAAAAGCAAGGCGCAGGTTCGCCTGAACCGTCAGCCAGGGCAGAAGCCGGGCGTCCTGAAACATAAAACCGAAACGGGGTTTCGCGTTTGAGGTCCCGCCGCCGGATTCAGCGCCCCCAGGCTCATCAAAGATAATCACGCCGGAGTCGGGTTTTTCCAGACCGGCCACAAGCCGGAGCAGGGTGGTTTTTCCGCAGCCGGATGTCCCCACGATAACGGTAAAACTCCCGGCGGGAACCCGCAGATCAAGATTCCGCACGGCGTGTATTTCGGCGGCGCCATTGCGGAAGCTGCGGCATAAACCGCTAACGTGCAGTTCACTCATGGACGCTCCAGTTTCTGTCCTCTCTGCCGGCGGAAACAGCGTCCGTCACGCTCCTCAAAAGCTTGTCAAAGACAAGTCCCATGAGGCCTATGGTCAGAATCCCGACAAAGACAACATCGACGCGGGCCATCTCCTGGGCGTCGGTAATAAGGTAACCCAGCCCGGAGGCAGCGGCGAAAAGCTCCGCTCCCAGAAGCGCCCGCCAGGCGTAGCCAAAGCCCAGCCGGAAACCTGTCACAATTTGGGGCAGGGCCGCGGGAATAAGAACCTTGCGCAGGTGGCGAAAGAATGAAAGCTCAAGGGATTTGGACAACTCAAGCCAGCGGCTGTCCATGGAATCGAAACCGCTCAGGCAATTGAGGAATACCGGAAAAAATGTCGCCAGCACAATAACAGCCAGTTTTGAGGCCTCGCCTATTCCCAGCCACAGGATAAGAAGGGGAATCATCGCCAGCGGCGGCACGGCACGCAGAAATTCCAGAATACCGTGAAAAAGTTTTTTCAGCCGGGGGCTGTAGTGCAGCAGCAGGGCCGCCGGAAAGGCGAGGCATGTTGAAATCGCATATCCCGCCCAGACCCGGTACAGGCTAACCAGAAGGTGGCGGCCCAGTTCCCCGCTGCGCAAAAGTTCCGCCGCGGCGGCGAATACCTTGACGGGTGAGGGAATAAGGTAGGCGTTTACGAGCTTCAGGGCAGAAAGCGCCCACCACAAAACAAAAAGCGCCGCGGGGAGGAAACATAAAACCGCCGCGGCTTTGAGAAACCGTATACAAGCCCGCATGATCTTTAGCGGACGCTTCCGCCGCCGGTCTCTTCAGGCGGAACCGGGCAGGGAGACAGGCCGCGGGAAGCGAAAAACCCCTCCGGCGACAAATCCCGAAACGCCCGCTCAAAAAGCCGGAACATCAGCGCGGAGGCAATAATCTGTGTGGGGCCGCAGTACACGCTAAGGCTTTGTTCCGCCACGGAATTTCCTGTTTAACCTATTTACCGAAAGCGGCGGGCAGAATAAAATCCGCCGGATCAACCTTCCGGGTAATCATTTTTTGTTCCAGAAGAAAGTCCACATCCGCGGCCAGGGCCGGTAAATCCTGCTGCTCCAGAACCTGCGCCATTGCGCTCCATTCGTACAGGCGCATGCCGTCTTCCTCAGATATTTTCTGCACGCGCGAGCCTATAGCCACAGCTTCCTTCGTGTTGGCGAGAATCCAGGCGTGCGCCTGTTTCTGCGTGTCCAGGTAGATTTGCAAAAGGTCAGGATAATCTTTCGCGAAGGCGGGCCGCACCGCCGTCAGCAAAAGGGGCGTTACATAACCGTCGGCGGTAAAGAGCACCTTCAGGCCCGCCTCCCTGCCGCGGATAATCAGGGCCGCCGCCTGGAGAGCCGCGTCTATTCTGCCGGCAATCAGGGCCGTGCGCGCGTCCGGCAAATCCATCTGAACAAGATCTATATCCGCCGCGTTCATACCCTCGGAAACAAGGGCGGCAATAAGCATTTGATGAAGCACCGTTCCCTTGGGGCCGGCTATGGTTTTACCCTTGAGTTCCTTAACGGTTTTCGGCCCGTCGGGGCCTGTAAGCAGGGCAAAGGTCTGCTTCGGCCTGCTTACCACAGCCGCTACTTCCACCCGGTTTTCCGCGGCGTTCGCCAGAATGACCGACGTGGAATTAACAACCGAGGCTATGTCAAGCGAACCCGCCGCCATGGCCTGGGTCTGCTGGGCGCCGGACGTTATGGTATGCCATTTTACCGCTATATTTTTTTCCGCGAACGCCTTTTCCAAAAGCCCCTGTTCCTTCATAACCATAATTTGCAGGTTAAAAGGAGATTCCACATAGGAAACATTCACTTCCCGTGGATAACTTTCCGTCTTGCCCGTGGCAAAACCCAGGACGGAAACAGCACAACACAGGCACAAACCTGTCAAAAACTTACGCATAAAACCTCCGCAAGATTATTCTTTACTATTTTAGTTAGTTTATACTACGCGCGGCGGATACATGTCAACTCTGTTTCCGGTTATCCCCGGGGCATCGGCGTTTACTTTTTTCAATCATCTGAGCTGGTTCCAAAATGAAAACCGTAATCATTCGTGCGCATTTTTTGCGGCAAAGCCGCAAAAAACCGGGCTTTCCGCTGCAATCTTTTGGCTGCGCAAAAAGGATTTCCGCTTCAATCCCTTACGCCCCACGGGCTTTTTGCAATTTTGGAACCAGCTCATCTATGGCTCATTTTTTGCGGCTCGGCCCATAGCATTTGTATACAGCAGAAACTTTTTTAGGGCCTCGTTTTGACACGACCACGCTCACGCGTGCGTTTACCTGGGCGTGCTTTGCGCAATTTAATTCCATAAAAGCAAGGGTAAACGCCGATGCCCTCAAGGGCGCAGCGTAACCTTTTCCCGTTAACTCAAAATCATCTTTTCCAGATACTCGCCGTACTCAAGGAGTTTTTTTAAAATAACCTTGTCCCCCGCCGGCGTATCAATGCGGCCCAGGCGGTTACGGACTTCCCTCATGTAGCCGCCTATGTCCATTGCGCCCTGGGGTTCGGGGGTAAGGATGCGTGAAGCACAGAAGCTGCGCCATTTCTGCTTGTCGGCCTCAGGCAGGGAATCAGGGAAATTCCTGGCGATGTAGCGCCACAGCATTTCCGGGCCGCGGCTGTCGTAGAAACGCGGCGGCTGAGCAAGAAGGCTCTGCGGTCCGGCGGCGCGCAGAGCTTCAAACTCCGCCCTGTCTTCGTCGGGAAAAAAATCACCCGAATAAATTTTCAGGTCCACGTCCACAGGCGTCCTGCGCGGCGGATCCGCGTAGACAGCGCGTATTTTCTGAATCAGATCAGGCCGCGAACGCAAAATCTCCGCGTGTTCAAGACATGCCTTTACATCAATGTGCAGGGCTTTCGCCCTCTCTTCCTCCAGAGTCGAAAGCGGGGCAATAGCCGGAGACCTGTTGACATGCACGCCCTTCAAGGGAATGCGCTGCGCGTCCCCAAGCTCCTCGCGGCTTGTAAAAACACGGCGGCGGATTTCCTGCACAGGAAGGTCCACCCAATCCGAAGGATCCTCGCGCAGATCGCAGGCGATGATTCTGTTGGAATGCTGAGGGTCTACGCTTAAAGGAAGAATAATACTGCTGCAGCCCCAGGGCGAACTAAACATGACGGAACTGTGCACCACAGGCTTCATAGCCTGAAGGGACAGCATCCTGCGCGCCTGATCCTTTTTCCGCAAACCAAAGTAATACGAAAAAAGCCTGGGCTGCTTCTCATGCACCAGCTTCGCCACGGCGATGGTCGCCCGGACATCCGCCAGCGCGTTATGCGCGTTCTGGTGGGGAATCCCATTCGCCGCGGTCAGCTCCCCAAGCCGGAAAACCGGCCTCTGCTGCTGCTCGTCATAGGGCCAGAGAATACCCCCCGGGCGCAGGTCGCGGCACATGCGCAGCAGATTCAGAATATCCCAGCGCGCGCGGCCCTCATCATATTCGCGCTTGTACGGATCATAAAAATTGCGGTACAAAAGCGCGCGGATAAACTCATCATCAAACTTAAGATTATTGAAACCCGCCGTACAGGTTCCGCTCTGCGTCATCTCGGCGTAAATCCTGGCGGCAAAATCCCGTTCGCACAGCCCCGCGCTGTTAACATCCTGCGGAGTTATGCCGCTGACAAGGCAGGCCTCCGGCTGAGGCACATAATCAGGCGGCAGACGGCAATACAAATCAACGGGTTCGGAAATCTCCTCAAACTTCGCGTTGGTCCTGAGCGCGCCAAACTGGGCAATCCTGTCCCACTGGGGATGAAGTCCGAAGGTCTCCAGGTCGTACCAAAGAAAACTGAAAGACATACCCGCAAGTATATCGAAAGGAGGGAGGAGTGGATAGTTGGTTGAAAGTTAGGGGTGCACCAATTTTTTCCGTGCAAAATCACCGGAAGCCCTTGGGCCGCGCCAGGGATTGCAGCGTAAATCCTTTTGGCATAGCCAAAAGATTGAAGCGGAAAGCCCGGTTTTTTGCT
>JAISQU010000161.1 GCA_031274005.1 Spirochaetales bacterium | reverse complement strand
AGCAAAAAACCGGGCTTTCCGCTTCAATCTTTTGGCTATGCCAAAAGGATTTACGCTGCAATCCCTGGCGCGGCCCAAGGGCTTCCGGTGATTTTGCACGGAAAAAATTGGTGCACCCCGCGGACGCCATTATATCCGGTTCGGTGGGGCGCTGCTGTTAAAATTGATGTTCCGCAGGGTTTCAGGCCCTGTGAGCGGCAAGACAAAACGTAAAGCCCGGCCGCTTTTAGCGGAAAAAGCTAAGGCCCGTTTCTGCGCCGCGTGAGGAATCCTCCCCCGGAGGGCCGGCGCTGATAGCGTTGATAAAGGCAAACAGGGCGAACAAAAGCGTCAGGATAATGACAAATCTGCGCATGAAAATCTTCCTCCGGTTACGGGCATAGTAGAATAAAGGATTATCGCAAAAATTGCAATGGGTCTACAGGCGCGCCGTCTTTGAAAATCGAGAAATGCAAATGCGAACCCGTGGAATATCCGGTGTTACCCATTTCGCCTATAAGCTGTCCCTGAACAACGGTTTTCCCCTGCGCGACAAGGGGTTTTTGCAAGTGGGCGTACCAGCTCTGATAGCCGCCCGCATGCGATACAATGATGTATTTGCCGTAGGTGGGGTGTACTCCCACTTTGGCGACTTTTCCGGCCATGGCGGCGTATATGGGAGTCCCGGCCGGACCGGCGAGGTCTATTCCGTTGTGGAAACGGCGTACTCCGGTAAACGGGTCCGCCCGCATGCCGAAGGGCGAGGTCAGTCTCCCCGCCGCGGGCCGGGTAAAAAGCTCGCCCAGGATTTTTTTCAGTTCGTCCTGTTTCATGCGGGCGCCGGGAATAAAGAGTTCCTGTCCCGGATGGATGGTGGCGGATTCAAGGCCGTTCACATCTGCGATGGCGCCTGTGGTAACCGAATACAACCCGGCGATGGCGCTGAGGGAGTCGCCGCGTTTAACCGTGTAGAGTATTCCGTTCTGATTGGGTAGTTTGATTTCCGCGCCCTCGGGAACTCTGCGTACGTCCTGAATATGATTCAGGCTGACAACGGTGTCCAGGTTCAGTCCCGCTTTCGCGGCGACGGCGGAGATTGTTTCTCCGGACAGAATGCGGTGAGTGCGCAGACTTAAAGCGCCAAGACCCGCGTCCTCAGGCGCCCTGAATCCGTCTTCGGAAACTTCCGGTGAAGATGGTTCAAGGTACGCGTTCAGGGCGGAAGCAGCTTCGGTGTCACCCGGCAGGGACAGGGAAAGGCCGCGGCTGCGGATAAAGGGGACAAGGCTTCCGGCAAGAAAATAAAAAAGAAACGCCATAAGAACGCCGGCTGCGCAGCCCCACAGGAGTTTTTCGGTAAACCGCTTGTATATGGCTTTGCGCAGCAGTGATTTTCCGGGTTTGCGCGGAAGGCTGCGGCGCAGGGCGGCCAGCGCGGGGCGAAAAATCAAAAGGAATTTTTCGGCCAGATGGAACGCCTCACGGAAAAACGCGATGAGCGGCCGCCGCAAAATCCGCGTTCTGCGAGGACCGGGCCGGCCGGCCCTCCGCCGAGGGTGTAAGACCGGGGCAGTATGGCGGCGCGGGGAAATTTTCTGGCGTACAGATTGGGTTATCATATACCCTACTCTTATCGACAAGAAGGGCCGGGCGTATTATAGTAGAGTGGAATGAGAATCCGCTGTTTTCCGGCCGTTCCGGTGATCCTCGCCCTTCTCACGGGAATTTTTTTGCGCGTTTTCGTGTTTGATATTTTCCGCGTAGAAGGCAGGTCCATGGAACCGGCAATAAAAAGCGAAAATATTCTTCTGGTGAGCAGGGCCGCCTACGGGCTGCGTAATCCGCTGGCCGAAGGCTATCTTTTGCGCTGGTCGACGCCCAGGGTACAGGAGCTTATCGTCTACCGCGACCCCCGTGACGGGGAGTTCAGGATAAAGCGCTGCGCCGCGGTGTCGGACCTTGGGGTTGTTCTGCGGGGTGACAATTCCGGTGATTCTGTGGATTCGCGGCTCTACGGGTCCGTACCCGTTGAGAGGATTATCGGAAAAGTGCTAATCTGTTTTTGAGGGGTACGTAGCGTTTCATGCGATTCAAAATTATTCTGGCTGTTCTTGCGATTTTTTCAGGGGTAATACTGGTCCGCTATGCCATGATCATGCTAAGCGGCGGGGAAATCGGCATTCTTACGCAAATCGCGATGCCCGCGGTTGAACGCGGCCCCATTCTGGACAGAAACGGAAAAATCCTCGCCATCCAGACAAAACTCGATTCTGTTACCGCCTGGATTCCCTATGTAACAAACCCGCCGGAAACAGCGCGCCTTCTTGCCGAAGCCCTCGATATGAATGAGCAAAGGCTGCTGGAACGCTTTCAGGCAAATCAGGGCTTTTTGTATATTAAGCGCAAAATCAGCCCCACGGAGCGGACGCGGGTTCAGCATCACATTACAGAGGGAAAACTCGAAGGCATTTCCCTTGAACCTGAGTTCGGCAGAAATTATCCCGGCCGTACCCTCGCCTCTCATCTTATCGGGTATGTGGGAATAGACAACATAGGTCTTGACGGGCTGGAGTACACCTTCAATCAGGAGCTTTCCCCTCCGGTGGTAGGCGGAGATATGGATCTGGTTTTGGGAAATCAGGTTTTTCTGAGCGTTGACCTTTCCATACAGTACGCGCTGGAAAACATCGCGGCCGAAACGCTGAAGAGTAACAACGCCAACTCCATCATGATTCTTGTCATGGAAGCGCAGACAGGGGAGATGCTGGGCTACGCGTCGCTGCCCAACTATGACCCGAATATCATATCCGGCCTGACGCCGGACATAATCAAGAACAAACCCATATCCCTGCTGTACGAACCCGGTTCAGTGTTCAAGGTTTTCTCCCTCGCGACAGCCCTTGAGCTGGGCGGCATAAGTCCGGACAGCACATTCTACTGCGACGGCTACTATGAGACCACCGGAAACGATGGCAGAAAAATCCGCATCAATTGCCTGGGCAGGCACGGAACCGTCAGCATAGAAGAAATCCTCAATCTGTCCTGTAACGCCGGCGCGGCCTACGCCTCCGATACGGTCGGCGCAGAGGAGTTCCACTACATGCTGCGCCACTTCGGGTTTGGGGAGCAGACAAGCATTCCCCTGAACGGCGAAGAAGAAGGAATGCTCCGCGAACCGCGCTTCTGGTCGGCGCGATCAAAGCCCACCATAGCCATAGGGCAGGAGATTTCCGTAACGGCTATGCAGATTATGAAGGCCGCGACCGCCCTGGCAAACGAAGGCATTATCCTTGAACCCCATATCGTCAAGAAAATCGTGTCCCCGGACGGGAAGCTGGTCAAGGAATACACGCGGGAGCCTGTCAAGCAGCTGCTTTCACCGGCGACGGCGCGGACAATACTGAACTACATGGCTTCGGCTACCGAAACTGGTACGGGCAGGAAAGCGGCGCTGGAGGGAATCCGCATCTCCACAAAAACAGGCACGGCCCAGACCATTGACCCGGAAACAGGGAAGTATTCGGAGACGGCCTTTGTGGCTTCCTGTCTGGCCCTTTTCCCAACCGAAGATCCGCAGATTATCGCCTACGTTGTTATCGAAAGCCCGCGCGGAGAGTATTACGGCGGACGCATCGCCGCCCCGGTTGTAAACGAGGTGGCAAACTTTATTGTGCCCTATCTGGGCATTTCCCGCGCGGGAGAAAGGGTTGTGGAACATTCCGGCAGGATTACGATTCCGCAGATAAGCCTGCCGGAGATGAAAAGCCGCGTTCCCGATTTCGCGGGTTACTCAAAACGCAGCCTCCTTCCCCTCCTCAAGCGGCAGGATGTCAGGGTGCTCATTAACGGCTCAGGCTGGGTCTGGCGTCAGGACCCTCCCCCGGGAGCGGCGGTAAAGGAAGGAATGACTCTGACTCTGGAGCTGCGATGAGTTTTCTTGAAAAAAATCTCGCAGCCCTGGAGGCCATGGGTTGTGATGTCAGTCAGATTCAAAAAGAGTGCGAACAGCTTATTCCCGCCCCGGCGCGGGACGGTCATGTTACGGCCACGCGGGACGGCCTTTACATTCACAGCCGCTTTTCACCTGAAAAAGAGGCGGCCCGCCTTGTGGAGAGCCTTCGCGCCTCCGGTTTGGACACGGTGGTTATCTATGGTTTCGGCCTTGGGTATCATATTGAAGCGTTCTTCGCGGCATACCCGCAGGGCCGGGCCATTGTCGTGGAACCGGACGCCGCTTTTTTGCACGCCGCCCTCAAGCTGCGGGATTTTACATCTGTTTTTCACCAAAAAGACCTGCGGCTTCTTATCGCCGCGGAACCGCAGCGTATTGTTCAGTGCCTGCACGAATATGAGGACGAGTCCTTTCAGGTGCTGAGGCTCCGCTCGGTCTATACCCGCAACGAGGGCTACTATAAAGAAACGGACGCGGTTCTGTCGCGGCTGGCTTCGCGGCGGGACATAAATCTGAATACTTTAAGGAGATTCGGCAGGCTGTGGGTGCGAAACCTTGCGCGCAATATTCCCCTTATCATAACGAGTCCCGGCATAAGCCGTCTGGAAGGAAAGTTCGCGGGATTCCCTGTTCTTGTCGCCGCGGCGGGTCCCAGCCTGGACGAGGCGCTGCCGTATTTGACGGAGATTAAAAAGCGTTGCCTGCTTGTTGCCGTGGATACAAGTTATTCGGCCTGCCTGCGCGCGGGGGAAGAACCGGATTTTGTCGTGGTGGTTGACCCCCAATACTGGAATACCCGGCATTTGGACCGTGCGCGCCAGCAAAGGGCCATTCTGGTTTCAGAGTCGTCCACCCACCCCCGGATTTTCCGGCAGCTTCCGGGAAAGACCTTTCTTGGCGGTTCGATTTTTCCCCTGGGCCGCTACCTTGAAGAAGCCGCCGGTTCCAAGGGGAAGCTCGGCGCGGGAGGTTCGGTGTCAACCAGCGCCTGGGATTTTTCGCGTCTTATGGGAGGCAGCCCCATCATCATGGCGGGACTTGATTTGGGGTTCCCCTCCAAAAACACCCACTACAAAGGGAGCTTTTTTGAAAACAGGGCTTTTTTTCTGGCGGACCGCCTGGCCCCGGGGGAAACACAATCCTGCCGCTATCTCTACGACGCCTCGCCCCGCCTTGTGCCGGACAACTCCGGCGGCATGGTGCTCTCTGATATGCGTATGCTTATTTATATCTGGTGGTTTGAAATACAGACAAAACGTTTTCCCGGCGCCGTGACTCTTACGCTGTCCCGCGGCGGGGCCAGGGCCGAAGGCGTCCGGAGCGCGGACATTGACTCTGTGCTGGCTCTTCCCGAAAGAAGAAGCGAGATTGACAGCGTTCTGGCCTCCGCGCGCGCGTACGCCGCCCCTCCCGCAAACGCCCGGCGCTTTCAGGCGGCCCTGGACACATTGCTGGAAGAGCTGACCCGCCTTGAGGCTCTGTGCGCCGAGGGCCTGCGCAGAACGGCCGCAATACTCAGGCGGGGCTCTTCAGCTTCGCCCGCCGCCCTTGCCGCCCTGACCGACATTGACCGGAAAATCCTTGGCCTTGAATACCGGGACATCGCGGGTTTTCTTCTGGCCGATACCCTTCAAAGCATCGCCGCGCAGGAGGCAAAGGCTGATATGCGGACGGCCCTTTCCAACGCGGAAAAGATCTACGCGGCGCTCAAAGAGTCCGCTCGGTACCACAGGGAAATTCTGCAAAAAGCCGGGCGGGTTTCCGAACAAGCAGGGCAACAGCACTTACCACCACTATAAAAAATGAAGAACCCCACCGCAAGCACTAAACTTGACCCACAAATAAGCATGAGGAATATAAACCGCGAAGTCAAAGAAGTCGAATAAGGGAAAAAAAAGAAGGAAAAACCGTGGTATTTCCTGTTTTTATCTCAAATCTTACAAATTACCTGGATATAACAAGGTAAAACCCGGGTTTCCGGCAAAAACTTCTTCGACTTCTTTGCCTAAAGGCAGGCTGCCGGGGTACAACGGCAGGGCTCCATATACGCCGGGCCGAGCCGCAAAAAATGCGCTATTATAACCGGGAAAAAGTAAGCGCTGTTGCCCTGCCGAACAAGTCTATTAAAGTTTTCCCGCAGTCCGCCGATTCATATCAAAGAGGGTGATACATTTAGAACTCTCGAGCGGTATGCTGTCGACGTCCGGAAGCATACCGCTTTTTTTTACCCGCCAGGCAGGGCTAAACGCCTACAGTATAGCCCTGGGTTTCTATGGCCTCTTTCATGGCGGGCAGGCCGCACTTTGACTCGTCGTAGGAAACCGAGGCTGTTTTGTTTTTTAAGTCAACAGTGGCCGTATCAACTCCGGCAAGGGATTTTAGCGCGGTTTCAACCGCCATTTTGCAGTGGTTACAGGACATGCCTTCTACCGCCAGTACGAGTTTTGACATGAGATACGCCTCCGCATTATAGTGTACACAAATGCCGGAAAATTTCAAGGACTATTCAAAAACAACATTTCTCATCGGACTGGGTTTTTTTACCATGGGCCTTATGGACCCCGTATACGATTCCTATGTTCCCATTTTTCTGGGGGATTATATCGCGTCCAGGGGAGTTGTGGGTTTTATCATGACCCTGGACAATGTTTTCGCCCTGCTTTTGATTCCTCTTGTATCCGCCCTGTCGGACAGGACGCGCACCCCTCTGGGCCGGCGCATGCCCTGGATACTGGCGACGCTTCCGCCGGCGGCAGTCTTCTTCGCGCTTATTCCCTTCGCGGGTTTGCGGTCGCTGTTTTTTCTTGTGGGAACGGTCTTTCTTCTCAATATATTCAAGCAGGCGGCGCGCGGGCCGGTTGTCGCCCTGATGCCGGACATAATTCCCGGGGAGTACCGCAGCGAGGCAAACGGAGTCATCAACACCATGGGGGGCATAGCCGCCATAGCGGGAACCATAGGTCTTTCCCGCTTGATGGATGTCTCGCTCCTCCTGCCTCTTATCGGCGATACGGCGCGGAAACTGCCTTTTCTGATTTCCGGTTTTCTGGTTATAGCGGCGACTGTCCTGCTGTTTGTCTGCGTCAGGGAAAAACCCGCGCCGCGGCGTGAGGGGCCCGAAGCTGTTTTACCCGAAAAAAAACCGGGAATCCTGGCCTCTCTGATTCAGGTGTTTCGGGAATCTCCGCCGGCCGGGGGTTCCGGCGAAAGCCGCGGCGCCCTGTTTTTGCTTTTGGCCTTGTTCTTCTGGTTTTTCGGCTATCAGGGCATTCTTCCTTTTTTGACGATGTACACGCGGGACATTCTGGGGGTTTCCGAAGGAACCGCGGGAATCTCGCCGGGAATGTTCGCCGCGGCCTACGCGATTTTCGCCATTCCCTCGGGATTCATTGCCCACAAAGCCGGCCGCGAAAAAACAATACGCGCGGCCCTTCTTGTTATGAGCTTTATCTGCGTCCTTTTATTCCTGCACGAGCCGTTTAGCCGCGCGGCCGGCCTTTCTCCCCGCGCGGCTCTTGTGAGTTTCTGGGTTTTGCTTTTCTGTATGGGGATGTTCTGGGTCGCGGTAACGACAAACTCCTTTCCCGTGCTGTGGGGGATGGCCTCTCACGAAAACATAGGCGTTTATACGGGCCTGTACTACACCTTTTCCCAGGCCGCGGCCATTCTTTCGCCGCCTGTTACGGGCTTCCTGATTGATATCTGCGGTTTCCGCTCCCTGTACGCCTTTGGGGCGCTCTGCATGCTGACAGCCTTCCTGTTCATGAAAAAAGTATAGGGCAAGAAATAGCGTCTTTATTTTTATGGGGTGCACCAATTTTTTCCGTGCAAAATCACCGGAAGCCCTGGGCCGCGCCAGGGATTGCAGCGTAAATCCTTTTGGCGCAGCCAAAAGATTGAAGCGGAAAGCCCGGTTTTTTGCTTCGCAAAAAAGGCGCACGGAAAAAATTGGTGCACCCATTTTTATGGGACGGGCGGCTACCGGAACTTTGGCGGACGCTTGGCGAAAAAGGCTTCTACCCCCTCCTTACAGTCGGCGGTTCTGAAAATATATTTGGAGTATTCCAGGTTTTTGTAAAAACATTCCGCCGAACCCATCATGCCTATTTCACGAACACTCTTCTTGATGGTTTTGATGGCTTCAAAAGGTTTTTGCGCTATGGCTTTTGCCATGCCGGCGGCTGCTTCCAGGGTTTTTCCCGCGGGCGCGAGTTTGTTAACCAGGCCCAGCGCCAGGCATTCGGAGGCGCAAATAAACTCCCCCAGATACATCATCTCCAAGGCCTTTGCCGAACCCACAAGTTTCGGCAGCCGGAAAAGGCCGCCGCTGCCGGGAACAACCCCCAGATTGATTTCCGGCTGTGATATCCGGCCTTCTTCGGAAAGAATGCGTATGTCGCAGGCCATAGCCACTTCGAATCCGCCGCCGCAAACAGAGCCTTCCATGGCGGCGATAACAGGTTTATCAAGAAACTCAATCATATTGAGGGCGTCGTTCTCTGTGTGCAGCTTCTTTCCGATTACATCATCGGCCACCGCCGGGAATTCCCTGATGTCCGAACCGACACAGAAGGCCCGCGTGCCGGAACCCGTCAGAACCAAAACACGAACATCCTCATCCTCTTCGAGCCGCGCCAGCGTCTGCCGGAGCTCCGCTGCCAGTTCCAGAGAAACCAGATTGAGCGGGGGATTGTTCAGGGTTACGATTGCGATTTTCTCATCAAGCCTTTTTTCCACTAAAATCAACTCGTTTTTATACTTCATAAACAGTCTCCTTACAGTATCTACATCGGAATTTTGGTTTCATTCTATCATGTAATTACCTGAATTGACCTTTTTTTCTGTTGACGCGCTTCTCTACTCCATTTATACTAAACTGATTCGATATTTTAGAAACATAAGGAGAAGTACAGATTATGAAGAAATCGTCAAAATTCTTTGTCCTCGCTTCCGTTTGCTTTCTGCTGTTCGCGGGCGGCCTTTTCGCCGGCGGCGCCAAAGAAGCCGCGGCGGACGGGCAGTGGAAACCCACAAAACCCATCACCATCATCGTACCCTGGGGAGCGGGCGGCTCCACAGACCAGATAACCCGCGTAACCGCGGGCGAACTGGAACAATACCTGGGCCAGAGAGTCGTCATCGTCAACCAGCCCGGAGCTTCCGGATCCGTGGGCAGCAAGAACGCCCTGGACGCGGTAAAAGACGGCTACACCTGGACAGCAGGAGCGGCCGCCGACCTTGCCACCTATCAGGTGCAGGGAATGCTCGACACCAATCTGCAAAAAGACTGGGACATCTTTCTGACTGTCGCCAATATCTCGATAATAGGGGTCAACGCGGACGCGCCCTACAAGACCTTCGACGACCTTTTGGCTGATTTCAAAGCCAAACCCGGTCAGGTCGGCGTCGCCACCGCGGGACAAAGCTCCGCGGGCCACATCGCCATCGAGCTTATCCGCAGTTATACGGGCATCGAGTACAAGCACGTTACCTATGACGGCGGAAACCCCGCGGTTACCGCTGTTGTCGCCGGCGAAGTTCTGGTAACACCCCAGCTTGCCGTCGAGCAGGTGGACATGATACGCGGCGGAAAGATCCGCCCCCTCGCGGTCCTGGCCGACAATGACCTTACGCTCAAGGGTTATAGCGGCGCAATCCCCTCCATCAAAAAGTGGATTCCCGATTTCAAAACCGGCCTGAACTACTTCGGCATATTCATCCCCAAGGGAGTTCCCAAAGAAGTCAGCGCAACGCTCGAAAAAATCTGGAACGAGAAAATCGTCAATTCCCAGAAAATCAAGGATTACGCGGATGACCGCGCCGCCATATTCGGGCCTATAGCCGGCGAAGCCGCGCAGAAAGCGGCCTTCTCGTACTATCAGCCCGTGGCCTGGCTCTACTACGAAGCGGGCAAGGCAAAGGTTTCCCCGGACACGGTAGGGATTCCCAAACCATAGCGGATAATGTTCAATAAAAGCGGCAGGCCGCGGGGCTTTCCGCTTTTTCGTTTTCAGCCGCTGCCGCGGGGCAGCGGTTCATCACGTGTTTTTGGAGGCTTTTTCCATGACTGAAAAAACCATGGCGCGGGCCGATTTTTATACAGCCCTTGTGCTGATGGCCTTTGGCATTGCCGTTACCATTTTGGCGCTTCAAATGCCCCCGGTAACCGAAAGGGGGCAAAGCCCCTACTCCGCCCCCGGACTCCTGCCCACCCTTTTGGGAATCGTCATCACATCTTTAAGCGCGATTATGTTTGTCCGTTCCCTGCGCAAAATCGGAAAAAACGCGGGCGTTTCGCGCGGCGCGGTAAAACAGTTCTTTAGCGAAGAGGGAACCCGGCGCATGTGCCTGACCATTCTGCTGTGCCTCCTGTACGCCGTTTCTTTGGGCAGAGTTCTTTTTCCCCTGACAACGTTTCTTTTTGTTTTTGTGTTTGTCCTTGTTTTTGAATACAAACTAAAAGAATCCTTTACATCGCAAAGAAAAAAGGTTCTCCTGGCCGCGGTTCTGGCTCTGTGCGTGTCCGCCTCGGTAACAGGACTTTTTCAATATCTTTTTCTTGTCAATCTTCCCTAGGAGAGTTCTATGTTTGAAGGCTTACAATTATTCGCAGCAGCCATCATGGGCTTTATGAATTTTACCAGCATCTTCAACGCGCTCTGGGCAACCCAGTTGGGAATCATCATAGGAATGCTTCCCGGCCTGACGGCAACCATGGGCGTCGCCCTCCTCACAACCCTGACCTTCCACATGGATCCCAACGCAGCCATACTTATACTTATCTGCATGTACGTCGGCTCCATTTACGGCGGAAGCCGCAGCGCCATCCTGCTGAACATTCCGGGAACCCCCGCCAACGCCGCCACAACCGTGGACGGCTTTCCCCTGGCAAAGCAGGGCCTCGCGGGCAAGGCCATAGGCATTGCGACAACCGGCTCCTTTCTTGGTTCGGTAATCGGCATGCTGACAATGGCCCTTTTTACCCCGCTCATCGGCACCATCGCGTTAAGTTTTCAATCCTTCGAATTTTTCTGGTTCGCCATATTCGGCATCGTCATCTGCGGAAACCTCACCGCTCCCAAAGACCCGCTGAAAGGCTGGATATCCGGCTTTCTGGGCCTGTTTGTCGCCATGATAGGCATGGAGGGAATACACGCCTACGTGCGCTACTCCTTCGGAAACACAAACCTCTCCGGCGGCATAGCCCTTATCCCCGCGATGGTAGGCGCTTTCGGCCTGGCGGAAATCATTACCGTTATGCGCTATACAAAATTCGACGTGGTCAAAACAAAAATCGACAGGGTTTTCCCCCGGCTGGGCGATGTCTTTCAATACTGGAAAACCATTATCCGCTCCGGCATAATCGGAACCTTCATCGGAGCGGTTCCCGGTGTCGGCGAAGACATAGCCGCCTGGGTCTCCTACGACATGGCAAAACGCAGCGCGAAACCCAAAGACCAGGAACTCTTCGGCAAGGGCAGCGTCGAAGGGCTTCTGGCGGCTGAAACAGGAAACAACGCCGCCGTACCCGGAGCGATTATCCCCGTACTCACCCTGGCTATTCCCGGTTCCGCCCCGGCGGCGGTACTTCTTGGCGCCATGCTCATCCACGGCGTGCGTCCCGGCCCCCTCATCATGGTGGAGTTTCCCACCTTTGTGTACGAAGTTACCTCAATGGTGCTTATCGCCACGCTCGCCATGTTTATTCTGGGCCTGTGCATGGTACGCAGCCTCGTAAAAGTGCTGCTCATCCCCCGGCAAAAACTTATGCCCATAATCTTTGTCCTGTGCGTGGTAGGCTCCTTTGCCCTCCAGTCCAGGCTCTTCGACGTAGGCATTATGATCGTCTTCGGAATAATCGGTTTTCTTCTGCGCGAAATGGACTACCCCATGGCCCCCCTTGTTCTGGGCATCATCCTCGGCGACATCCTCGACAAAAATCTGCGCCGCGCCCTGGTCATCTCCGAAGGCAGCCTCCAGCCCTTCTTTACCCGCCCCATCTGCCTCGTCCTCTTCATCGTTACGGTACTGATTATTATCAGCAGAATGCCCTGGTTCGGTAAACTTTTCGCGGCCATAAAAAGCAGCATATTCCCAAAAAAAACCGTCTGATTTTGTGCGCATTTTCCGCGGCCCCGGGGCCGCGGAAAACCGGGCTTTGCGGGGGTTCCGCCCCGGCTGCGCCGGGGCCCGGGGGATTGCTCCGCAATCCCCCGGCCCCTCCAATCCCATTGCGCCCCACGGGCTTCAAAAAAAGGGTTGACGGGTTTCCAAAAAACGTGATACAAATGAAAACAAATATTAGTATGCTTTAAGGCCTGTAACAGGTGTGGAATTGATAGTGAAGTATAATGCGAATTTCAAGACAGTAGATATAGCCGCCATGTACCCCCCCCCCCCCCCCATATATAGTGTAGTTATACCTTATGCATACGCTATATATAGCGTGTTTCTCGCAAAAATAGAAAATGACTCTTCTCGTCCTGAGGGGCGGGGTATGTACCCGCTTGCGAATCAAAAAAACATTATTGTAAATTGTAATGCTTTGTTTACGCAAAACAGCATTCAGGCTGACTGTAATCTATCAGCCTGTCGGACTTCTAATACATGTGAGCCATTACGGCCCCGCCTTAAGCGCAGCAGGATCATAGCGCCTGTACAAAGAATAGTTTTGGGAAAGGCTCGTAATTATAAAAATTTGGAAGATACCAACAAAGACAAATTATTATTGATTGGGAAAAACCTTTTGGGTATCCAAACTTTGATCAAAAGCGAAAACACATCTTTAGGAATTTAACTTTCGTATGAGAGTTTCAAATGTGTCGGCGGACATAAAAACGCGAAGGAGAGTTTTTTATGAAAAAGAAATCCATGTATTCCGCAATGCTGGTTTGTCTAATGGCATTAGTGTTCGTGCTTGCAGGTTGCAGTGACAGCGACGATGGCGGAGGAAGCAACCGGCCCGGCTGGGCAGGTTCCGGCACTTTCGAATATGATCCTGAATCCGGCGCTTATGATGATTTTATAAGCGGCGACAACGGTGACAGCAGCGGCGGATACCTCCTGCTATGGGGATCTTTTAACGCTACGAAACAAGCTGTTAAAAATAAGATTAACGACGAAGGATGGGGCGTTACATATGTTAATACTAATACGGCTGATGAGAGTGCGTACGCAACAGGCCAACTTGCAGTAACCATACTGGAATATTGCGTAAACGGGCTCGCATTCGATGACAGCGGTATTTATTTCGGTACATATGCAGATCTGCTGAATTATACATCAGGCGGAGTGGGATTGACCTACGGCCTAAAATCAGCAATAGCCGGACAATCAGCGAATGCGCCAATAGCAGGCGTCTTTGGAAACCCGAAGGGAGGCGCCGTGGTGTTTTTCGTAGCTCGGAAATAGCAGCGGCGCCGGGTTGGTAATTGATTGGCAAGCGGGTCCCTCCCCTTGCCAATGGCAAAGGGCAAATCTAATGCGCAGCGTATATGACGCCCGAATCGCCTAGCCTGTCGGACTTCGCAAAAAAGGCGCACGGAAAAAATTGGTGCACCCGAGCTGGATTTTAAGGGTTGACGGGTTTCCAAAAAACGTGATACAAATAAAAACAAATATTAGTATGCTTTAAGAGCCTGTTCAGAATCTTCTCAACAGGACCGCAATAAATGCCAGAATCACCATTTGAAGCGAAGTATGCATTTTCCGTTCGCAATTCTTCCAGAGCCTGCGGGCCTTGTCTAGCCAGCCGAAAGAGCGCTCGACTACCCAGCGTTTCGGTAAAACAACAAATTTGTGCAATTC
>JAISQU010000140.1 GCA_031274005.1 Spirochaetales bacterium | reverse complement strand
AACCTTTGGCTGAAAGGCTTGAGTAACGACTTGGATATTTCGCAGGCAAATACTATTATAAAAGAGAGCGGGCGAAAGGCTAAAGGGGCCTATATACGGGCATACCTGAACGCGGTATTGCTGGCAAATCCGCGGATAATAGAGGAGGCGCTAAAAATGGGAAACGGAACAGTAACGCTGGAAAAAGTATTAACGGAAGCAGGTTTAACGGCAAAATGGGAAGCTGAAGGAGAGGCGCGGGGCGAGGCGCGGGGTGAGGCGCGGGGTGAAGAAAAAAAAGCCCTTGAGATAGCGCAAAATCTCATACAAAAAGGCTGGAGCGCCGAAGATATTGCGGAAACCACAAAATTGAGCGTTAATAAAATAAAACCACTGTACCGCGCAAAGCGCAAAGGAGCCGAAACATGAGTAACAAGACATACAGGTTTGAAACCTTACAGGTTCATGTGGGACAGGAGAAACCCGACCCCGCGACGGATGCCCGCGCGGTACCCATCTACCAGACAACATCGTACGTATTCCCCTCCTCAAAATCAGCGGCAGACCGCTTTGCCCTGAGCGAGGCCGGAAACATCTACACCCGCCTTATGAACCCCACATGGGATGTCTTTGAAAAACGCATCGCGGCCCTGGAAAAAGGAGCTGCGGCCCTTGCCACATCATCGGGGGCCGCGGCCACAACCTACGCGCTGCAGAATATTACCCGCGCGGGCGATCACATCGTTTCGGACAACCAAATCTACGGCGGCACCTACAACCTCTTTGCCAACACTTTCAGGGACATGGGCGTCCAGACCACCTTTGTTGACGGCGGCGATCCCGCCAATTTCGAAAAAGCCATTAAACCCGCTACAAAAGCAATTTTCTTTGAGACCCTGGGGAATCCCAACTCCAGCATAGTGGATATTGAAGCTGTCGCGGCCATTGCGCGCCGGCACGGTATTCCTGTCATCGTGGACAACACCTTCGCAACCCCCTACCTTATGGCGCCCATAGACTACGGCGCCGACATCGTTATCCATTCCGCCACAAAGTTTATAGGCGGACACGGAACATCCCTCGGAGGAGTCATCGTAGACTCAGGAAAATTCGACTGGGCGCAGAACGACAAATTCCCCGGCCTCTCGCAGCCTAACCCCAGCTACCATGGAGCGGTCTTTACCCAGGCGGCAAAAAACCTCGCCTATATTATCAAAGCCCGCACAACCCTCCTGCGCGACACAGGATCAGCCCTCAGCCCTTTCAACGCCTTTCTCTTCCTACAGGGCCTGGAAACCCTGTCTCTGCGCGTGCAGCGGCATATCGAAAACGCCCTCAAAGTGCTGGACTTCCTGCAGGGCCACCCCCAGGTAGAGCGCGTGAACCATCCCGCTTTGAAGGAACACCGTGACCATAAACTCTACCAAAAATATTTCCCCCAGGGCGCGGGATCCATCTTTACCTTTGAAATAAAGGGCGGCGCGGACACGGCAAAAACCTTTACGGAGAGGCTCAAACTCTTTTCCCTCCTGGCAAACGTGGCCGACGTAAAGTCCCTCGTCATTCATCCGGCCTCGACCACTCACTCCCAAATGAGCGAACAGGAACTGCTGGAGTCAGGCATCAAACCCAACACCGTACGCCTGTCCATAGGCATAGAACACATTGCCGACATTATTGACGATTTGAAGGACGGCTTTGCGGCGGTGAAGTAAGGGGGGCGGTTAAGACGCCTTCACGCGCGGCCTGAAACTTTTAGGATTAATCCCGTGCTTGGCTATACGCAGGCCCATAATGCGCTCGGTAATTCCCATAAGTTTTGCAGCCTTCGCCATATTCCCCTTGGTCGACTTCAGCGCGTCCATAAGAAGCTCCCGCTCCAAATCATCCAGCGCCTCCGGCAAAGTCGAGTGCAGCCGCGTCCCCGTCGACTCCGCCGTCTGGAGGCTCGGCGGCAGATAATGACTGTGAATCACCTCGTCGGTAGACAAAAGAATTGCCCGCTCAATACAATTTTCAAGTTCACGCACATTTCCCGGCCAGTGGTAAGCCATAAGAAGATCAATAGCCGGCGTTGAAATACGGCGTATATTCAAATGATTCTGGTTCGAATACTTCTCAATAAAAAAATCCGCCAAAAGCATGATGTCGCTCTTGCGCTCCCGAAGCGGAGGAATATGAATAGGAAAAACATTCAGCCTGTAATATAAATCCTCGCGGAACAAATCCTGATCCATAAGATTTTCCAGATTTCTGTTCGTCGCCGCAATAACCCGCACATTCGTGCGAATCGTCTCATTCCCGCCGACCCTCTCGAACTCCTTCTCCTGCAAAACCCTCAGAATCTTTACCTGCGTTGTCGGCGAAAGATCTCCAATCTCATCAAGAAAAATCGTCCCGCTGTTGGCAAGCTCAAAACGCCCCTTGCGCGTCGCCAGGGCTCCGGTAAACGCCCCGCGCTCATGCCCGAAAAGCTCACTCTCTATAACCGTTTCCGGCAAAGCCGCGCAGTTCACCTTGATAAAAGGCTTCGAAGATCTGGGACTATTGTAGTGAATCGCGTGCGCCACAAGCTCCTTACCCGTACCGCTCTCGCCGCGAATCAAAACCGTCGCGTCGCTGCGCGAGACCTGCGCAATAAGATCATACACCGTCTGCATATTCTTTGAATTACCAATAATATTTGACGGCCTGAAACGGTTCTTCAATTCCTCCTGCAGCCGCGTATTCTCCTCAAGAAGCTGCTGCTTCTCCTCGTTAACGCTCTGCCGCAGCTTAATCGCCTGAGCCAGCATGGACGCGATAATAGACAACAGCCGCACATCCTCCGTGCAGCTCACAGTCTCCTCGAACAACCTGTCCGCGCTGAAAGCCCCGATAACCTCATTCCCGTTCTTAATCGGAACACAAATAAAACTAATATCCTTCTTCCGCAGATTCTTGCGCGCCCCCGTCCTGTTCAGAAACAAAGGCTCCTTCGACACATTCGGCACAATCATGGGCTGCCCCGACTGAATCACCTTCCCCGTAATCCCCTCGCCCAGAAGATACTTCCCCTTCTCCATCTGGCTCGTCGAAAGCCCGTACGCCGCCTCAATAAAAATCTCGCCCGTCGCGCGGTTGAGCACCGTAATCGTGCCCCGCATCATCCCCAGCTTCTCGGCGACAGCCTCCAGAACAGGCTCGATGATCTGCTTAATATCCATACTCTTATCTAAAATCTGGCTTATCTCAAAAAGAAGCGACAATTCTTCGAGTTTACTGTTCTTGTCATTTTTCATACCCGAATACTACCAAACAGGAGGAAAAAAATCAAGGAAAATACATAATTGTAGGGTATTTTGGGCGCATTTTTTGACTGCCGCAGGCAGTCAAAAAACCAGGCTTTTCGCTGCAATCTTTTGCCGCCCGGCGGCAAAAGGATTTCGGCCCTGTAGCCTGTATATACGCCAAGAGCCTTTTAGGGGTCTCTTGCCCTGCTGCACGGTATCCTGCAACACGCTTTCGCGTGCGTTTGTATGGGCATGCTGCAATCCTTTGCGCAAGCCCATGGGCCGCGCAGGAAGCCGGCCGCAATCTGTGTACTAATGCGTTATGTATACGCGGCCCATAAGCGTTAGGCGGTGAACGGGCTGTTCGTTTCTGCCCGCGAAGGGCGCGCTATAGCGCAGGGAAAGGTCAAAAGGAACGGCAGTTTTTACAAAAGAAACCATAAAAAAAGCTCCCGCGCTGAAACTGTACTGCGATTCCATGCCCTTGCCGCCGGTGTTCCGGTTAATCCAGGGGGCTACTCCACAGGTCAGCGGCAGCCCCCACTGGAGCGTCAGTGTGTCGTCTACAGGATACCTGAAGCGGTTCTCCAGTTCCAGGGTGATGTCCAGAGGGTGATACACTGTCCGCGAGGTATACGCCGGATTGTCTGACCATTGATCAGGATAGTAAACCGCTTCAAGATATGTATTAAGATAATAAACGGGCGTAATGATGTAATCATAGTAAGCCCGGATGGAAGAACCCCACAGATGCCTGTCCCCTTCCCTCTCCTCCGTCGCGGCCATGGGGGCCTTTACACCCGCGGCGAGGCTGAGGCGCATATCATTACGCACAATTAAGGCTTCCGCCCCCATAATCCCCGCTTTAAAACCCAAAAAAGGATCCATGAGGAGTCCGAACTTCGGCTTATCCGCATTCGCCGGCAGGTCCGTTTTCAGGCCGCTCCAAACATTTATTCCGGGAATCCAGAGCGCCTGGGCGGTAAGCCAGCCTGTAACTCCATATTCAATAGCAAGACCGGTATTAAACAGCGTGACTTTTCCCTCATCGTCCCATTCCTGGACCTGAAAACCAAAGGAAGGGGCCAGACTGAGGCGCAGGGTCTTTTCAGGAAGCAAGGCTGAATCTTCGCCGTGGACGGCGCCGGCCGCCGCCAGCAGTATCATCAGCATAAAAACAGATAGCATTTTCATGGTCGTCCTTTTCCTTTCGCGCGGATCATAATTTCTTTCACTATTATTAAAAATCAAACCAGTGTCCGGCCATTATCCCCGCGCCAAGGCGTACGGGAAATCCTGTGCGGATATAGGGTTCCACATAAAAACCGCCTAAAAAAAAGAGCCGGTAACCCATGGTAAAGTCCAGAAGCATATTTTGAACCTGGTTCTCCTCTTCCCTGAATGAGACAAATCCCCAGCCCAACTGGCTAAAGGCCCATCCCGGACCCAGTTTGATGAGATTGAGCCGCAGATAAAATTCCCCTTCAACCGCGCTGATTCCCGAATAATCGTTGTCCATAAAACCCCGGAGTCCCGCCAGAAAGCGCTCCGACCCCAAAGTACGGTCAAGCGCGACGCCGTACCCCAGGGCGGTTGATTCCCTGGTGTTCTGATTCACCTCCGCGCCGGCGCCGAGGGTATAGGGGTAAATGCGCTGCGTTTCCTGAGCGCCCGGAGACGGCATACCAAAAATGAGAAAAAATGAACTACCCAAGAGCAAGCTCCGGGGTATTAAACGGGCGCCTGCGAATAAAAGAACCAAACCGCGGGGAGAAAAAAACCGTGATACATGATGAAGCATTCGCATAATGTCACCTTTTCGAGCGGTTACATCGTCATGCACCGCTAAATTCCTGAAGAATCTGCTTTCCTTAAATATATATCGGTACACCTCAGGTCTTCCTTAAAAATGTTGCCTGAAAAGGTATGAGACTTGTTCGCAAACCCTGTTGGGTTCCCCGGAAGGTCTATTGTCCAGCAGCGTATCTTCCCCCTTGGGTGTACCAATTTTTTCCGTGCGCCTTTTTTGCTTCGCAAAAAACCGGGCTTTCCGCTTCAATCTTTTGGCTGTGCCAAAAGGATTTACGCTGCAATCCCTGGCGCGGCCCAGGGGCTTCCGGT
>JAISQU010000113.1 GCA_031274005.1 Spirochaetales bacterium | reverse complement strand
TTGATTACACTAAAGACACAGATAAAAACCGCGGAGAACGCTGAGATCGCAGAGGAAGAATGAAGAAACAAATGGTAAAAAAGCCCGTTCCCGCCTTGCATGTACTGTTTTCTCCTATTCTCTGCGTCCTTTGCGCTCTGCGGTTAGAATTCTTTTCTTATTATTTAGTGTAATCAAGGTACTAGGGTTAGAATTTATGATGAGGCATTACGGAAAGGGGCTGATGAACCATGCCTTTTCCAATCAGGAAAGAGACGGGCTTTCATATGGCCGCCGTTTCCCAGCCCCCGGCGCGCAGAACCCGCAGTTGGGTGTACCCCGCCTCGCGGATAATGGCGCGGGCCATGTCAAAAAATGCGTCAAGGTTTTCCGGAACGTGAGCGTCTGAGTTCAGCATAAGGGGGATATCCGCCTCGCGCAGCAGCCGCAGAATCCAGGGGCTGGGGTACACGGTCGTGGTACGCCCGCGGGCAAGGCCGCCGGTGTTTACTTCTACAATGGTTCCCGCTTCCGCGATGGCGGGAATCAGGCCGCGCACAAGGTCTTTATACCACGCCGAGTTTTCACTAAAATATTTTTCTCCGGGGTTGTTTTTTTTGATAAGGTCAAGATGCCCCAGAACCGGCGGCCTGAACCGCCGGACAAGTTCTTCTATATAAGCGTAATAACCCGCCGCGAAAGCCCGCATGCCGCCGCCGTATTTTTCGTCGCGGATGGCTTCATATTCTTCGGGGGTATGATCTACCTCCCTGTAACCATTCGGGCCGCAGGGGAAAACGTGTACAGACGCTATGTAGTAGTCAAGGCCCGCCGGCGGCCAGGACAGGCTGCTTTCAGGGGAAAAATCAGGAAGGCCCGCCGGCCGCCTCTGTGCAGTCCGCGCTTTCGGGCCGGCCGCGAACTCCCCCGAAATAAAATCAATCTCAAGCCCCAGATACACTTCGATGCGTCCCGCGTAGGCTTCGCGCAGCCGCCGTATTTCCGCGCAGTAGGCGGAAAATTTTTCTTTGGGCATGGTCCAGCGGTTGGCGAAGGGCAGGGGAGCGTGGGAGGAGAATCCCAGGGCGTCAAAACCCTTTTCAATGGCGGCGCGCACATAGTCTTCGGCCTCGTCCTTTCCGTCGCAAATGGCATGGTGTGTATGATAGTTTGTTTTCATCTTTTTTGTACGCGGTTCATATTCCGGTAATTTGCGGGCATAGTCAAGAATGGCAAGTCCCGTTCGTGTCATTTAGACTCATGAAGGCGCTGCGGTGAAGGGAATATCTGCGGGGCTGTTAAATACTCTTCGGTGATGCGCGTGTAATCATCCTCCGTGGATGCCCGCACAATCGCGGCGCGAAACCGGGCGCTGCCGGGCAGGCCTTTGGTGTAGGCGGTAAAATGTTTGCGCATTTCGCGGCAGGCCAGAGGCTCGCCCTTTACGCGTATAGAGAGCCGCAGGTGCCGCATGCCGAGCGCTATGCGTTCTTCCGCGCTGTGCGGAGAAACGCCTCCGGTTTCAAGAAGTTCGCGGGTTTCGCGGAAAATGAAGGGGTTGCCTATCGCGCCGCGGGCAAACATGACGCCGTCGCATCCGGTTTGGGTAAGCATGGCGGCCGCGTCCTGCGCGGTAAAAATGTCGCCGGATCCGAAGACAGGTACGGGGCAGTTTTTTTTCAAATCAGCGATATGCCTCCAGTCCGCCTGCCCTGTGTAGAGCTGGCTGCGGGTACGGGCGTGCAGGCAGACCAGAGCGGCCCCGGCCTGGCAGGCGGCGTCGGCGGTTTCACGGTAATTGATGGATGAAGCGTCCCAGCCGGAGCGTATCTTTACGGTAACAGGCAGGTCCGATGCGTCTTTCATGGCCTTTATCATATCGTAGACAAGGCGCGCGCTGCGCAGCAGGGCCGATCCCGCGCCGGTTTTGACGACTTTGGGTACGGGGCAGCCGCAGTTAAGGTCTATGAGCGTTGGCCGGGGCAGGAGGGCGCAGATGGTCTTAGCCGCTTTGGCTGCGGAGTAGGGACTGCCGGAGAAAATCTGTACCCCAAAGAAGCGTTCGCCTTCGCCCCTTTCCAAAAGAAGGGCTGTTTTGCTGTTATTGCGGATAAACCCTTCTGCGGAGAGCATTTCCGAGTAACTCAGGCAGCTGCCATAATCGGCGCAAAGACTGCGGAACGCGGCGTCCGAGTACCCCGCCAGGGGCGCCAGAAAGAGGTTGCCGTCTATAAGAGCGCCGCCTATGTTCACGGCGTGAAAAAGCGAATCCATACACCGCATGGTAACGGTTCGCGGGTAAAGTGTGAAGACGGTCGGGACTTTTTCTCCGCGCGAAGCGCGGGGACACTATCACGGAAATGTGCGGGTAAGGCTCATAACTACCACGGCAATTGCTGCGCAATTGCGTTGCATTCAGGAGCGTGTGTTTTTTAGCGAGAAGAACATTGGCGCCTTTCACCGCAATTTCCGGTCGGGACATTTTCCCAGCGCTTCGAGCGGGGACACTATCACGGAAATGTGCGGGTAAGGCTCATAACTACCACGGCAATTGCTGCGCAATTGCGTTGCATTCAGGAGCGTGTGTTTTTTAGCGGGAAGAACATTGGCGCCTTTCACCGCAATTTCCGGTCGGGAC
>JAISQU010000101.1 GCA_031274005.1 Spirochaetales bacterium | reverse complement strand
AAACCCCCGGCGTTTTATTGCTTCTTTGACCTTCCATACGGTATCCAGCAATATTTTTTTGCAATCGCCCGAGAGCGTTAAATCATCGGCGTAGCGTGTATATATTACATCGCTGGCGTCGCAAATTTCCAATATTTCTTTATCGATTATGCTAAATATGATATTTGATATGGCGGGAGATGTTGCCGCCCCCTGGGGCAGGGCGTTATCTTTCGTACAAATTATTGATAAAATTTCCGCGTGCTTGCCGCTGATAATAGTATTGAATTCCTCAAAAGGCAAAAAAGGTTCGGGCACTTTGCCGGGAACGGGTTCGTAAAAATGACTCTCCTCGCCCCGAAGGGCGAGGTATCGTCGTTCTGCAAGGTATGGATTGTATGCGGGTCCATACCCCCAACAAACAAAGCCTTACCGGGTTCAAAACGCCCTAAAGGGCGGGGTATGGACCCGCTTGCGAATCAGGGGCGCGCTTTTTCAATAAGGGCAATCTGCTCCGCAAACTCGCTCTTGAATTTTTCCCGAACCGGAGAGGTAGCCGTGATAAAGGCCCTTTTATCCGGCCGCGTAACGGACATTCCCTGCTGCTGCATCTTTGCCAGAGAAGCGGCTTCCAGCGAACGGCTTGCTTCCGAATTATATTTGGCTGCCTCCTGCGCCGCTTCAAGGAACAGCTTTTGATCCGCCGCGCTTATCCCGGACCAGGTTTTGGGACTCATAATAAGAAAGCAGGTAGTATAGGCATGTTCGGTAATCGCTATGTGTTTGTTTACTTCGCCGACATGGTTTTGTTCGGCGACAACCGTCGGGTTTTCCTGTCCGTCAATGGCGTTCTGCTGCATCGCGGTGTAGGCGTCTCCCCAGGACATGGGAACCGGATCGGCGCCCAGAGTGCGCCACGCTTCCTGATGGATCCTGTTTTCCATAACGCGGATGCGCAGACCTCTTACATCCGTAACAGAATTAATAGGCCGCCGGTTGTTGGTAAGATTTCTGAATCCCGATTCAAAATACGTCAGCCCGGCCAATCCGACGCGCTCTAAACGGTCCAAATAATATTTTCCCACATCTCCGTTAAAAACGGCGTCCGCGTGCTCCTTGCTTTCAATGATGTAGGGCAGATCCAGGGCTGATATTTCCGGGATAAAATTGGCAAGCACCGCCTGGTTCACCACGGCGAAATCCAGATTACCCATCTGACAGGCTTCCACGGTATCCCGTTCGGAGCCAAGCTGGGCGTTGTGATACACATCCACCTTATACCTTCCGCCGGTTTTCTGACTAACCGCCTCGCTGAAACGCAGAGCCGCTTGGCCGAAGGTGCCGTCCGCTGCCATACCGTGGCTGAAACGCAGAGTAACCGGACCGGAAACGGAATCCTGGCCGCCGCCGGCCCATAGATTGGCAATTCCCGCAATAAAAAGAGCACACACCAGCAGCAAATTTGCATAACGTCGCATAAACATCCTCCTTGGAAAATTGAAAATATATCGCAAACTTGTATCTTGACTGACAAGTAGATGCATTATCATTACACCAAAATCGAATATTGTCAAGAGATTTTTTGCCATTCTAAACAATTTTCCCGAAAAACACCGCTATCGTCCAAGTCACATCCGAAAATATAGAAAAAATCATGAGAAATGCTGGAAAACATTGATTTCTCATAAAGAATCCGCTATAACTTATGTAGAAACTCATCAGACAACTTATAAGCTAGAATCCTGAAAAGGCTTTTACTCTATATATATTCAGGTATCCTGTGATACGTATGCTATTGATGAAAAACTTTGAAATCTGTAAGGTAAATGGCGGGTAAACCATGATCAAGAAAACCAGCATAACCCAGCAAGTTATTGAGTACATCAAAGAAAATATTGCCGGCAGCATTTGGCTGGTCGGGGAAAAAATGCCCTCTGAAAACGAACTGACCCGTATGCTGGGCGTCAGCCGCGCAAGCGTCAGAATTGCCATTCAGCAGTTTATCGCCCTGGGTTTGCTCAAAAGCGTTCATGGCAGGGGGACTTTTGTTGTTTCAAACGATCTGTCGGGTTTCGGCAAGGGCGTTCCCGCGCTCAGCGGAGACGATTATCTGGATAAGCGGCAGATGCTTGAGTTCCGCCGCATTGTCGAATCAGAGACAAGTTATCTAGCCGCCGAACGCGCAAGCGGGGAAAATATCCGCCAATTACGGTTTCTGCTGGAGCAAATGAAACAGGCCGTCGGCAGGGACGATATAGAAAATTTTGTGCGTTATGATATGATGTTTCACGAAGAAATCAGCCGCGCTTCGGGCAATGTATTTCTGGAAAACAGCATCAGGGAGGTATTCCGCCAGAAATCGGAAAGCTATAAACAGATAAACCAATACCGGGGATACAAAGACGGCGTCTACTACCATACTCTGCTGCTGCAGGCCATTGAAGCGAAAAACAGCAGGAAAGCCCGCAAGGTCATGTATGATCACCTGCAAAAGGGAATTGAAGATATTGACCAGGAAAACAGGAGCCCCTCCCCCGTCAGATAGGAGCCTGCGGACTTTCCCCATTTCGTCAATTAATATGTCCTGTCTGCCGATATTGAAACAGAGCCTTTTTCGAGATATAATTATAAAGAATATATATGAAACGCACAGGCGGGATATTCCTGCTCACCCTGACAGTTTCTTTTTCGCTTTTCGCCGCGGATTTTAACGATATTTACGGCGACGCGGCGGACCGGTTCGACTTCCTGCAGGACCCGAATACGGGCCTGACGGTTTTTCCCATTCTGACGATTCCCCTGGGGGGCGAGTACGAGGGTATGGGTACGGCCTATACCGCAGTGGCCCGCGATTCGAGCTTTTTCGATGCGAACCCCGCGGCATCCTCCATGATGCAGTATACCGAGCTTTCGGTTATGCATAACAACTGGATCGCGGATACAAATATCGAAGGCATAGCCTATACCAACCGCTCAGATAACATAGGGTACGCTTTTGCCGGGAAGTTCCTCTATGTCCCTTTTACGGGTTACGACTACTGGGGCGAAAGAACCTCCGCGGGCTACTATTCCGAGACAATCGCCATAGCGAACATTTCCCGGAACTTTTTGGCGGATTATTACTTCAGCGGAGTCTCCCTGGGGGCAAACCTCAAGGCGGCCTACCGCCATGTATCCGAAAACATCGCGGCCGGTCAGTCCGCCCTGGGGATTATGGCCGATGTGGGCATGCTGACCCGTTTTAACTTTGCCAAACCATACTATTCGCGGGACAAAAACGCGGCTTTCGGCCTAACGGTCAGGAATGTCGGCCCCAGCGTCATGAACGAACCCCTGCCCATGTCGGTTACTACGGGAATCGCCTATTCCTTTTTCCGGCCCTGGATTCTGGCCTTTGATGTTACCATACCCTTTTCTTTTAACCCGAGCAGCTACCCCGCGGAAAAACCCGGAGGGGCCCTGGGGACCAGCATTGCCGTAACGGATTTCTTTTCTGTTCAGGCCGGTTTTCTTGTCAAGGGCGGCAACCCGCGCATATCCCTGGGCAGCCTCGTCGGCATGGACGATTTCAGCCTTGTGATAAACTACACCCTTGATATGACAACCCAACTGTCGAATCTCGACCGTTTCAGCATCGCCATGAAAATCAATTTGGGAGATAACGGCAGGCAGGAAAAATTCAACAGGGCCGAAGAGCTGTATCTGGCGGGAGTTGATTTCTACGCGAGGGGGAATATCGCCCAGGCCATTGAATACTGCGAGAAGGCCCTCGAGATTGACCCGAACTTTACTCCCGCGCGGGAGACAATGGAGGTAGCCAGACGCGCGAGAGACTTACAAATGCGCATGGAAGAATTGCAGCGCATAGAATAAAACTCAGGCGGAATAGCAGCCTGTCGGACTTCAAATAAATGTGAGCCGAAGACGGCTCTGCGTTTTCGGGAAGACCCGAAAACGCATTACACCCGCAAAATTGCGCCGCCTTGAACTACGCGGAGGCAATGGCTTGGCTTTAAGCGCAACAGGCTGATAGACGACTTGGCGGTTAGAAATTCCTGAAACATGTGAGCAATCATCGAGTTATGGGTCAAGTTTAGGGTTACGAAGCGCTCTTGTACGCGATGCTTTCAATTTCCACTCTGGCGTCTTTGGGGAGCCGCGCGGCCTGAATCGCGACTCGCGCGGGGAAAAGGCAGCCCTGAAAAAACTCGGCGTATATTTTGTTTACCGTATCAAAGTCCGCCATATCCGCCAGGAATACGGTTGTTTTTACAACATCGTTACGGGCGTAGCCCGCTTCCCGCAAAATGGAATCTATATTCTGCAGACTGGCGCGCGCCTGAGCCTCTATGGTATCCGGCATCTTTCCGGTTTCCGCCGCTATGGGCAACTGGCCGGAGATGTAAAGAAAACCGCCTGCCGCAATAGCCTGGGAGTATGGACCGATAGCTTTCGGCGCCGCGGATGTTGAGATCGCTTTTTTCATAATAGTTCCTTTTTCGCAGAAAATTTATTTTCCCGTATATAATTATATATTGTATAGCGGGAAATCGATAACTCCCGCGCGACAATGTCAATCGCTCCCCGGATGTCAAAAATTCCCTTTTTTATAAGCTCATATACAATGGTTTTGTTTTTGGCATGGTTGGGAATGGCGGCGTGATTGTTTATATTGGTTATGGTGTCACGCAGCGTGGTTTTTATAAGATCCTCTATATTGCTTACAAAATTTTCAGGATTTTCCGACCCTTCCTGCTGGCCCGAATCTCCGAAAGTCCGCAGCAGGCTGATGACAGAGGCATTCATATTAAAGTTGATGCACATCATGCCGATTGGTTTTTTTTTGGTATTGCGAATTAAAATGGTAACGGAGCGGAGGGTTTTGCCGTCTTTTGTTTTGGAGTAGTAACAGCCGGTTACATCCCTGCTGGTATTGGCGGACTCCTGGAGGACTTTCATCCCCAGGTCGGTTATGGGCGAACCGATGCCACGGCCGGTTATATGGCCGTTTGCGATGTGGATTATGGACCGGTCCAGGCTTTCAAAGGAGTGAAGCAAGACCTCGCAGTTTTCCCCGAAGAGCGTCGCAATCCCGTCTACAATGGCTTTTACGGATTCCAGAGTTTGCTTATCCTTGAGGGTAATTGAAGGCAGCTTTGGCGCCGCGGTTATATTTTTCATCGGTGTTATTGTCCTGATTGTGTAAAGTATAAACAGGCTTTTCTTGTTTGTCAATGGTTTTATTAAAAATGTGTAATATTTAAAAAATTTTAATAAATGCACTTGACACGGAAAAGGAACCATGCTACGCTTTTTTAATTGTTGGGAATTCATGAATACGAAATGGAGGGTTATATGAAATTAAGACATGTTGCGTTATTGGCGCTGGCTATCCTTGTCAGCGGTGTGCCGGTATTTGCCGGCGGCGGTTCGGAAGGGGGCGCTTCATCCGGAGGGGCAAAAGCCTTTCGCCTCAGTTGGGCGCCTGCTTACGATGAGAAGCACGGTTTGACGCAGGCGGGCATACAGGCAAACGCCAAAATCAAAGAACTGTCCGGCGGTAAAATCAGTTTTGACTTTTTCCCCGGCAGCCAGTTGGGTAACGAGCGGGAAGTGTTTGAATCCGTGCAGTTGGGCACCATTGATTCGGCGTTTATGTCGAGTCCGGTTGTATCCGGTTTTTCCGATGTTCTTGACGGATTTGATATGCCGTATTTATGCGATAACGACATGGACCTCTATCAGGAGATTGTCAATTCCGGCATAGGGGCGGCCATGTTTGAGAAATTAAAAGCCGCAACCGGTGTCGTCGGTATTTCCTACCTCATTAATCCGGGGCGCGATTTTTATCTGAATACGCCGTTTAAAACCCTCAATGACGCGAAGGGCGTCAAACTGCGTTCAATGGAGTCGCCGCTGCACCTTGCTACCTATCAGGCATTGGGTTTTAATCCAACGCCAATGGCGTACAGCGAAATTTATCAGGCAATGAAGAATGGCACTATTGACGGCTTTGAGGATGTCAGCGTGTCGGTGCGGTCTCAGAAAAATTACGAAGTAGCGAAACACGTTGTTATTTCCGGCCACATGACGGCGGCGCCGGTTTTTATTATGAGTCAAAACGCCTGGAACAGCCTGTCGAAAGAAGAGCAGGCATGGATTTTGCAGGCCGGAATCGCGGCGCAGGAAGCCACAAAGGTTACCTATCAGGAGCAGACTCCGCTGACCATCGAATTTATGAAACAGCAGGGGCTTACTGTTACCCAAATTGATATTGCCGAAGCAAAAGCCAGGGTAAAGCCGGTGGTTGACAGCTTTTGCGGCAAAAGCGCCAATGTCAAACAGATTGTTGATTATTTTAATACATATCGGGCTCAGCACAAAAAATGAAAATACAAGCCCGCGTCCGGTGCTTATTTGGGCGCGGGTTCCATAAGCGGGATGGTATGAAAAAAATTATCACTGGTCTGGAAGTTTTTAACACAGTCTGCATGGCGGCGGCGAAAATTATTGTTGATATTTCTGTCGCCGTACAGATTGTTATCATTTTTTGCGGCGTTGTGTGGCGGTATTTTTTGCAAAGCCCGCTTGTCTGGGTGGACGAGTTCGCGTCTTTATTATTGGTGGTCATCGCGTTTCTGGGGTGCTACCTGGCGCTTTCGCAAAATAAACTTGCGCGGACAGAGCTTTTTATCGGTTTGTTTAAGGGCAAATCCCGCAAGGCGGTGTATATCGTGTCCGAGTTGTTTTCTTTGGCTATGCTGGCTATTGTCGTGTATTTTGGCGTCCGGCTGTTTCTGATGCCCACTTCGTTAAACCAGAAAACGCCGGGCATGTATATTCCGTTGTGGATATTCTACGGCATGATCCCGTTTATGTTTGGCCTTTGTATCGTTAAAACCGTTACAAAGATACTCCGGTATATAGCTGACGGCGAGGGAGAAACTTCATGTTAATGTTGGCGGTTTTTGTGGTTACTCTGATTATCGGAGTTCCCATTGCGTTTTCGCTGGGCTTAACGGCGGTAGCCGGTCTTTATTCCATGGGGCCGTCGTTTCTTATCGCTATTCCGCAAAAATTATTTGCCACATCAAATAATTACAGCCTTATGGCGATACCGCTTTTTATTATGGCGGGCGAACTGATGGGGTTATCCGGCGATATCAACCGGCTTATGGATTTGGCGCGTGTGGTTATCGGCAGGGTCCGGGGCGGTCTGGCCTACGTCAGCATTGTAGTGGGTGTTATGATAGGCGGGCTATTGGGTATGGCCAATGCCGCGGCAGCGCTTTTAAGTACTACTATCTATCCGGAAATGATCAAAGACGGCTACAAATCAGAATTCGCGGCGCCTTTTGTCGCGTCGGTATCCATTATCGCGCCGATGATTCCGCCGGGAATGCTGTTTGTTATCTACTGTGTCGCCAGTAATACATCCATCGCGGACTTGTTTATGGCCGGCCTGCCGGCGGGTGTCATGATTGCTATCGTATTATCCCTGATTATTTTCTTTTCCGGGCGCAAGCATAAATGGCCGGTATCAACCCAGTCCGTATCTTTGCCGGATGTGCTGGTAAAAGTGAAACGCGCGGCTTTTTCCGTACTGGCCCCTTTTATCACCGTTTTTTCTATCGGTACCGGTATCGCTACGCCGACGGAAGCCGCCGCTGTAGTATGCGTATTGGTATTTTTTGTAGGGGCTTTTGGCTACCGGAAAATCAAGCTGAAGAATATGCTAACCGTGCTTACCCGGACCGCTACTACTTCCGGCGCGATTTTGATTATCAGCGCTATGGGCGGCGTATTGGGCTGGAATTTGTCCATTGACCATATTCCGCAGGCTATTGCGCACGGCATATCGCTCATCAGCGAAAACACGCTTGTCATTACATTGATTATTCAGTTGTTTCTGTTTTTTGTGGGTATGATTATGGATTCAGCCCCGGCGGTTATGATTCTGGTGCCTGTGTTTATGCCTGTTGTAAGCCAATTCGGTTTCGATCCGGTTCATTTTGGCCTGCTTATGTGTCTGAATCTGTCAATTGGCCTTTTGACGCCGCCGGTTGGTACGGTTTTGTATACGACCGCAATGGCTACGGGTGTCCCGACGGATAAGATGATCCGCAATGTTTGGCCGTGGGTCGGCGCGTTAACGGCGCTGTTATTTGTCGTTGCCTATATTCCGGATTCAGTTATGTGGCTTCCCCGGCTGCTGGCAAAATAAGGCCCGGGTTCAGCGTATAAAATAAAGGAGATATGAAAGATGATTAAAAATTTACCGACGGTAAACGATGACTTGATTGTCAAATTGCGTAAAGCATCCGAGGATCGCGGCCTGTGGTATTATTATCTATTAAAAACCGCGCGCGACAAGGGATACGATATCGAGAATTTTGCCCGCAAGGGTGTCCGCGCTGTGGGCAGATCTAACCGCCCGAAATATCCCGATACCGATAATCTGGAAATTTTCGTCAAAGCATTCATGGATGATATTAACAAAAATCTTTTTGAAATGGAACTGACAAGCATGAAAGACGGCGAGGCGCATATTGATTTTCATTATTGCCCCATGTGCGGCGCGTGGACGCAGTTGACCGACGATCAGGAATTTATTGAAAAGATTTGTGATATCGCGATGGAGGTGGACAGGGGTTTGTTTGATACGTATGACTGCTTCGAATTTTCTTTAGGCAAAACCATCTGCCAGGGGCATGAGACCTGCGAAATCTGTATCAAAAAGAAATAAAGGGGAACACTATGATCAAAAACACAGCGTGTAATTATAATGACGATTATGAGGCGCAGCAGCTTCGGGCCGCGTCCATAAACCGCGGCAAGTGGGTTTATCAAATTGTAAAAGCCGCTTTGGATGCCGGTATGACATGGGACGATATTCGGGAAGCAATCCGCGCGGCCGGGGCATACAAAGCTTATCATAAATTCCCCCGTACATCCGATATTAAAAAGTTTGCTGAAGGTTTTGCCTCCGAAACGCTGGTAAAGGTTAACGATGGCGCTATTCCAAAACTAACCGACACCGAGTTCGTATGGGAGGTGAACTATTGCCCAATGGTGGATGGCTGGCTTCAGTATACTGACGATCAGGAATTCCTGGAAAAACTGTGTGACGCCTGTATGGAAATTGACCGGGGCGCCATGGACAGCTACGGATGGACACTGGATCTGCCCAAAACCATTGCGAAGGGCGATGGGAAATGTCTCATCTGCATGAAAAAAAATAATGCATCCGCTGACTGAAATTATTAAAAACGATATGGCTGTGTCTCTGGGCGTAACGGAACCGGGCGCCATTGCTTTGGCAGTCTCCAGGGCGCGAAGCCTTGTTGCCGGCGATATCCGTTCCGTTGTAGTAGAAATCAATTCCGGTATATACAAAAACGCCTTCACCTGCGGCATCCCCGGTACCGAAGAAACCGGTAATGTGTTTGCCGCGGCTCTCGGCGCTGTGGCCGGAGACTACACCAAAGGTCTTGCGTCTCTGGACGGCGTTCGTGACGGGGATATAAAAATGGCCCGGCGCCTTCTTGATAGCGGAAAAGTCAGCGTACGGCTGCGGGAGATAAGTTCCGCGCTTTATATAAAAGCGACTGTGGAAACAGAAACGGATTCGGCTGCCGTAACAATTCTTGGCGCGCACGACAATATTGCAGAGGTTGTAAAAAACGGGATCGTGCTGGAAAAAAAGAATCCCGCCGCTCACGAAAAAAACACAGTCTCTGTCAGCGGGTATACGCTGGCTGATTTCTGGCGGTATGCCGGGGATATATCTTTTGAGGAAATTGAGTTTATCCAACAGGCATACGATACAAATATCAAACTTATGGAAGCGGGATTAAACAGCGAATTTACGGATATTTGCAAAACCCTGCTCGCCGATAATGGCGGAGTTGTAATTTCAAATGATGAATTAAAAACCGCGCATGTCATGACGGCGGCAGCCATTGAGGCCCGGGTTCGGGGCCTCAAATTTCCGGCCATGAGCATCACCGGCAGCGGAAATCACGGTATCATCTGCACGATGCCGCTCTACGCCTGCGCCCGGGTACGGGGCCTTTCACGCGAGATCCTGCTGCGGGCAACGGCGTTAAGCTATCTTACCACAATGTACATCAAGGAATATTCGGGCAAGCTGTCCGCTTTTTGCGGCTGTGCCATAGCCGCCGGTACCGGCGCCTGTGTCGGCCGGCTTTTTATGATGGGCGGATCTTTGGATCAGGCGGGAATTGTTATCAACAACATGGCTTCCGGTCTGACCGGCGTTATTTGCACAGGCGGCAATCCCGCTTGTGTGCTGAAAGCGGGTATCGCTATTGATATCGGCTACAAGGCCATCCGCATGGCGCTGCGGAACACAGGCGTAGACCCGAAGCACGGTATTATCGGGCAGAATCCGGAACAGACAATGCGCTATATCGGAAGGATCGCGGATCCGGGTATGGTACAGACCGAAAAGGTTATTGTGGAAATTTTTGAAGAAAAACTGACAAACACAATTTGAGGGGGAAAATATGAAAAAGATAATCAATGCGGCCCGGCATATTGTTCAGGAAATGGGCCTTGGCATGACGCTTGTCCATCCAAAACTGTATTTTGACAGCCGCTATAAATATGTGCGCAAAAAAGAAATAAACGCAAACAAAGTTACGCTTTTAAGCGGCGGCGGCAGCGGGCATGAACCGGCCCACGCGGGGTTTATCGGCGAAGGTATGCTTGACGCGGCTGTCTGCGGTGATGTTTTTGCCTCTCCTTCGCAGGTTCAGGTGTATCAGGCCATTAAAGACTCCGCGGGGAGCAAGGGCGTTCTTCTTATCATCAAAAATTACAGCGGCGATAT
>JAISQU010000339.1 GCA_031274005.1 Spirochaetales bacterium | reverse complement strand
AGCGCGCTTGCGGCTGAACAACAATCCGCCTGAATGTATTGCAATTGCAAAGCAAGTGCGGTGAAAGCCGTTGGCGTTCTACCACTTTTCTATCCCCCTGCCTCATGCAGCTTAGTTGTAAACCCTCATAAGATAATCCCAGGCGCTGTCCGGTATCCGCCCGGTCGCGAGAACGGAACTTCCGGCGTTATAGGCTATAACTACATCCGGCCAGACTCCCAGTTTATTATAGAGGCTTTTAATGTGACGGGCGGCAATATGGACAGCTTCTTTTGGATTCATGGGATCAAAAGGTTTACCCTCGTTGTATTGCTGTGAAAACCAGTCCAGATACCTTGAGTGAAGCTGAAACATGCCTAAATCCTGTGTCCCGTCTTCCCGCGGGGGGGACAGGCTGTAAGCGTTAAATTTTGATTCGGCATGGGCGATAGACTCTAAAACAGAGGGGGGAATTCCCGCGTCCCTGCTTGCGGTTTCAAAGTCGGCTCTGTATTTTGCGGGTACTTTGCGTTCGGGAGGTAAATTGGGGGAAGCTGTTTTGTGCAGGCCGTAACGCGCGCGTACCTGATAAAGGCTCTCTTCTGCAAATTCAATCCGCAGCGGCCGCGCAGTAATAAAATACACCACCACAAATACATTGATAATGAAGACGCCTGTTTGCCGCGGGGTTCTTCGCCGTGCAGGAAATTTATTCTGCCGGCTGCACATTGTTCTGTTCTGTAACTTTTGCCGCAGTAAGCCGGCCAGAGACCTTAGCCTTTCGGTCAAAAGAATTATTTGTAACACTTTACGTCCTTTAGGAAATTGTTCGGAAACCCGGTCGGGCTCCTCTCAACTCTGCTGAAGTTTCCGGACAACTCTAATAAGCAGTTATGTTTTTTACTTTTAGACCAAAAATACTGAAAATCCGGGGGCTCGGCAAGAAATTTTTCGTAAATTAGACTTGTTCGGAAACCCGGCCGGGTTCCTCGGAGGGACTATTTCGCGTTAAAAGGCCGTGGGGCGCGCTTTATAGGCTGAGGGCCGGAGACTGCCGCGTCTTTTACACAGGTAATTGCCTTGCGGCAATTACCTGATATGGTTCGGAGCTTCCGCGGCTTATCCTTGAATCGCGTAAGCGGCGCAGCCCCCGAAAACTCCGGAGGCGTCAAAAATCTTTACATGATTTTGGCGATTCTTTCCATGGCTTCCGTGACTTTTTCTCTGTTGTTGAAGGCGCTGATGCGGATGTAGCCGGCGCCGCAGCGTCCGAAGCCGCTGCCGGGGGTAGTGACGATTTGCGCTTTTGACAGGAGCATGTCGAAAAACTCCCAGGAGTCTTTGCCGGTTTTGACCCAGATGTAGGGGGAATTGTCTCCGCCTGTGCAGGTGAAGCCGAGGGAGGTGAGTTTTTCGCGGATGATTTTCGCGTTGCCCAGGTAGTAGTCGATGATCTCCCGTGTTTGTTTTTTGCCTTCGGGGGTGTAGATGGCGGCTGCGGCTTTCTGGACAGGATAAGAGACGCCGTTGAACTTGGTGGTGTGGCGGCGGTTCCAGAGGTCCCGGAGGGGAACGGCTTTGCCTGCCTTGTCGAAGGCTGTGCATTCTTTTGGGATGACGAGAAAGGCGCAGCGGACCCCGGTGAAGCCCGCTGTTTTTGAGAAGCTGCGGAACTCGACGGCGACTTCTTTGCTGCCGGGGATTTCGTAGATGCTGCGGGGGATTTCGGGATCGCGGATGAAGGCTTCGTAGGCGGCGTCGAAGAGGATGAGGGCTTTGCTGGAGCGGGCGTAGTCTACCCATTCGGCAAGTTGTTTGCGGGTGGCGACGGCGCCTGTTGGGTTGTTGGGGAAGCACAGATAGATGAGGTCTGCTTTTTCTTTTGGCGGGCGGGGGACGAAACCGTTTTCTTCTGTGGAGTCAAGGTAGATGAGGCCCTCGTAGCGGTCCTGGGTAAAGGGGCCGGTTCTGCCCGCCATGACGTTGGTGTCGACGTAGACGGGGTAGACGGGGTCGGGAACGGCGATTTTTATGTCCCGCGCGAAGAGTTCCTGAAAGTTGCCTGTATCGCATTTCGCGCCGTCGCTGACAAAGATGTCGGAGGCTTCTATTCCGGCGCCACGGGAGAGGAAGTCATTCCGGGCGATGTCCTGCCGCAGAAAGTCGTAGCCCTGTTCGGGGCCGTAGCCGCGGAAGGTTTTTTCGTCTCCCAGTTCGCTGACTCCGGCATGAAAGGCTTCGAGGCACGCGGGAGAGAGGGGCAGGGTAACGTCGCCTATGCCGAGGCGGATAATGGCGGCGTTGGGGTTTTTTGCGGTGTATTCGGATACTTTTTGGGCGATTGTGGAGAAAAGATAGGAAGAGGCGAGTTTTGAGTAATTTTCATTTATTTGGATCATTGATTCCACCCTTGATTTTTAAAGAATTGTATAGATTTTACCGGTAAAACAGTATAAAATACAAGAGTACGGATAGTGAGCCGGGCGCATCCCCGCTCTGCGGGGACCGGGCTTTTCGGGGGTTCCGCCGCTGGCGCGGCCGCTCCGCGCCCCTGCAATCCCTTGCGCGGCCAAAGGGCCGCCGCTCTTATGCGCACATAGCACTAGGCTTCTGGGGGAGTAGCAGGGCAACAGCGCTTACCCTCACTATAAAATTAAATTGCGCTAAGTGCAATAAGACCCTAGGGCGCAAGGGATTGCAGCATGCCCATACAAACGCACGCGAGAGCGTGTTGCGGGGTACCATGCAGCAGGGCAAGAGGCCTTATAAAACCCTTGGTGTATACAAAGGTCGAAGGGCCGAAATCCTTTTGGTCTGCCAAAAGATTGCAGCGGATAGCCCGGTTTTTTGCGGTTTTACCGCAAAAAATGCGCTATTATAACCGGGAAAAAATAAGTGCTGTTGCCCTGGGGGAGTAGGAAAAAATGTTTAAATAGTGTAGACTTATAGGCAAAAGAGAATTCAGGTAACGACTATACGACACAATTGGTTTTAGGAGGTTAGAAATGACAAAGATTGAACGGGTTGACGCGGTACTCCAGGGGAAAGAGCCGGACAGGCCGCCGGTGTGCCTGTGGTATCATTTTGGGTTGCAGCATATTTCGGGAGAAAATTACGCAAAGGTGGTTCTGGAATTTTTTAACCATTATGATTTTGATTTTCTCAAAGTCATGAATGATTATTTTTATCCCATGCCCGCAGGAGTGGACGAGATAAAAACGGTCAAAGATCTTGCGAAGATTGGCCGGCTTGAGGCGGATAAGACGCCCATGCGGGAACAGCTGAAGGCCATCAGGGCCATAGGCAAGGAGTTAAAGAAAAAGGCTCACTTTATTGATACTGTCTTTGACCCCTGGCAGGTGCTTTTGAAGAGTGTCTGCGGCGAGAATCTTCCCGCGCTGGCAAAGGAATCTCCCCGGCAGGTTACAAAGGCTTTAAATTTCATAACCGATACTCTTATTGATTACTGCCGCCGTTCCATCCAGTCCGGTTCAAGCGGTATTTTTCTTTCGGTTTTGGCGAGCAAGGAAGTTATTGACCGCAAACTTTTTCTGAACTTCGCGAAACCCGCCGCGATGAAGCTGCTTAACGCGATTAAGCTGCTCGCGCCTATGAATGTTTTGCACGCTCACGGAGCAAAGATTTTTGCTGACTGCGTGCTGGATTTTCCTGTTCCTGTTATAAGTTACGAAGACCGTCTTCCGGGCAATCCTCCCATTGCGGACATGAAGAAGCGTTTTACCGGCGCGGTTATGGGCGGCATAGACAACAATCAGGTTGTTAACAGAACCTACGCTTTCATAAAGAACAATGTCCGCGCGGGGCTGCGGCTGGGCGGGAAAGACCGCTTTATTCTTGCAAACGGATGCAGCATTCCGTCCTGGCTGGACGCGCGCGCTCTTGAAATAATTGTGGAAACGGCGAAGGCGGGTCTTGGGGAAGAGCCTGTGGCGCAGTAACCGGGGAGCCTGTCGCGTTTAAAGCGGAGCCATTGCCGCAATGGCTCCGCGAGGTTCAAGGCGGCGCTCACATTTATTAGAAGTCCGACAGGCTGTTAGAGCCTTACCGCTAAACTTTTACCCGCCGTTTGATACAGGTCGTCAAAAGCTCTATCCCCAGGGCGAAGATAAAAACCACCAGTATCGCCAGCCCCGCCCGGCCGAATTTGTAGCTGTTCATGGCCGCGAGGATAGTGTAGCCCACACCGCCGGCGCCCACCATGCCCAGGATCGCGGCCTCAATATAATTGGTCTCAAACCGCAGGGCGGTCCAGGCAATGATGCTTGAGAGGGACGAGGGCAGGACGGCCCCGAAAAATACCTGCGCCCGGTTCGCCCCGG
>JAISQU010000326.1 GCA_031274005.1 Spirochaetales bacterium | reverse complement strand
ATAGCATTTGTATACGCCGGGGCTTTTTAGGGCCTCTTGCCCTGTTGCTGTTATTCATAAACACGCTTCGCGTGCGTTTACCAGGGCATGCAAAAACCGGGCTTTCCGGGGGTTCCGCCGCTGGCGCGGCCGCTTCGCGCCCCTTCAATCCCATTGCGCCCCACGGGCTTCAAAAATGGTTTCATTTTGGAACCGGCTCAAATGGTAAAAAAGCCCGTTCCGCCTTGCATGTACTGTTTTCTCCTATCTCTGCGTCCTTTGCGCTCTCTGCGGTTAGAATTCTTTTCTTATGATTTAGTGTAATCAAGATACTACAACTGGGACCGGCCCTGCGCCTTTATCGACAACGACCTTTTTGTCATCGCCGCCGACACCGTGAGTTCCGGCACGGACGGGGAGGGAAAGGCAAGCTATGTGTACGGCCCCCTCATATTCTACCGTCTTTCTTTCCAGGGGGAAGATATACCCTGCGAGAAGGAGGTCCCCTGCGAAGCCTTTGAGGTAAACAAGTACGGCGAAGTGTCCGGGGAACTCCACTACGACGCGGAGCGAAACCGCCTGGTAGCCCTCAGCGGCAAAGGCGCCTTTGCCCTCACCCTGGAGGGCAAAACCATCCGCCATGACGCGGGGATTTGTTTCAGCGGCTACACCACCCATACCGACTTTGGTTCCTGTTACGCCCCGGAACCCGGCTGGCAATACAGCCCGGCGCATGGCGTGTTTTACCGCTACTCCCCGGAACAAGGCGGCGTCGAGGAGCGGGGCTTTTAGGGCGGGCGGCAGGCGCGATACCCTGTCAGCGGGTTTTCCTGCGATTTAGTCCAGGGCGGGGCAGACTGTCCGAAAACTCGTAGAGGACGCATAAAAATACCAGTTGATAGAATTTTTATGCAGAATACGATGAGAGTCTCGCGTTCAACTGCATAAATATACGAAAAAGAGCTATGCTTTTCTAGTTTTCGGACAGCCTGGGGGGGGTAGGCCGGGATCGCCGAACCCGCTGATTTTAACTGAAAGGCGCGGGCTTTCTTAAGACCGCGCCGGGGCGATTTTTTCGCGGGTGAGGAAGCCCGGCCTCAGGGGGGCTTGCCCCCCTCCCTGAAATTTCTTTCATGACCAGATATGGTGACATCGATTGGGGAAATATTAAAAATAAAATTTATTTCTCCTTTAATGTTCCGAATGACAGACCCAGGGCGTATTCAAGGTCCAGAATCAATGTGATGCAGGTATATTTTTCGCGGGCTATTTGAAACCGCGCGTTTTGCAGTTCGTTGGCCGCGTTTTCAAGGCTGAGAAGTTCCCGCGATCCCTGCCGGTAGGCTTCTTCGGTTAAAGCGTAGGTTCTTTCCGCGAGCTGCGCGTTCAGAAGAAGGGCGGCGATTGTTTTCCGGGATTTGTCGATTTTTTTCCCCAGGGTTTCTATTTCCACGCCCGCCTGCCGCGTTAGTTCCAGAATCTGGGAGTCCTGTTTTTTTATGCTGTCCTCCAGGGCCGCGATGGAATTCCGCGCCGCGGAACCGGGGAGCAGGTTGTCAATGGCAAGGGAGAGGGAAACGCTGAATACTCCGTTGTCATAAAAGTTGTCATAGGAGTTCCAGCGGCCCGAAGCGAAGGGATCCGAGAGCGCCGGCGAATACGCCCAGCCCAGGGAAAGAACCGGCAGCAGGGCGCTCTGTTTTGTTGTGTCCCGGTTTAATATGCTTACATCCCGTATCCGCCGAAGCTCCTGAAGGTCCAGCCGCGAGGCAAGGGCCGTGGGCAGAAGGCTTTCGGTATGCAGGGCCGGCAGTATTTCGGGTTCTATGCTGCCCGCTATATGAACGTTTTCTTCCGGCTGTATTCCAAGATACATTTTGAAAAGGTCAAGCTGTTCCTGACGGGCGATAATTTGTTCGTCAAGGGAGGGGCGCAGATTTTCCAGGCTTACCTTCGCGCTGAGCGAATCAAGTTCGGGAACAAGGCCGCCTCGGTAATTTTCCTCCGCCTGGCTCACGCGTTTTTCCGCCGTCAGAATATTCTGCCAAGTGAGTTTGATGTTTTCTTCCAAAAGAAGAAGCTCGTAAAAAATTTTGCGGACGTTCAGTTCCAGGAGCGTCCTCGCCTTCTCAAGGCTGATGAGCCCCCGTTCGTAATCGGCTGCCGCCTGTTTCATGCCGGTAAATGTCGCCGGGGAGAGGGAAAGCCGCAGTGCCACGGAACCGGAGGCCGTGTAGGGGGAGCTGTCCGCCGGGGGCGTCTGGTTAGCCCGGCTCAAGGCTGCCGAGGTTTCGACGCCGGGTACAAAAACATTCCAGCGGGAATCATTTGCCCGCTTCAGCGCCAGCGCGTCGATCCGGCTGCGCTCCAGACTAAGATTCCGGCTTATAGCGAGTTCAACGGCCTTGTCGACAGACAGCGTTGTATCCGCGAAAAGCCCGCTTTGGGCAAGCAGGCACAAGGCGCAGGCCAGGGCAAAAAAACATAGGCGGGTTTTTTTCATTTCTGTGTATCTCCTGAACGCCACAGTACAGGAGACGCGATGTGAACGCCATTAATGCGGGCTTAGATAATTATAACATTTTGTTTATGGAAAGCCGTTTATACTTTTAATTCCTTTTTCAGCTTCGTAACCAGCCCATCGCTCTTGCGGAAAGATTCGTGGAGCATGGCGATTAGTTCGGCGCTGGTGTGGGTCTGCTCCGCTTCCGGGGTATGGGGATTTTTTATATCCAAATTATAGCCCGATTCCCGCAGGGCCTTAATCGATACCTTCCACGCTTGTTCATGTTCTTTCCGTTTTTTCCACCATTTTTTCACGTCCTCAAATTCACTTTTTTGAATCGGCTTGGTTTTTGAGTATGCCTTTACCCCTTCGGGCAATTTATGCTCCCAATACCAAATCTCCCCGGTCGGCTCCCCTTTGGTAAAAAACAACAGGTTCGTCGCGACACTGGCGTATGGCTGAAACACCGAATTGGGCAGGCGCACAACGGTATGCAGGTTACATTTGGTCAGCCACTCCTCGCGGATCCGGGCCTTGACCCCGTCCCCGGTGAGGGAACCGTCGGGAAGCACAATCGCCGCCCGGCCGCCGTCTTTAAGGTAACGGATCATCAAAAGCAGAAAAAGGTCCGCGCTTTCAGTGGTTCTGAAATTGAGGGGAAAGTTGGTTTCCACCCCGT
>JAISQU010000319.1 GCA_031274005.1 Spirochaetales bacterium | reverse complement strand
ATGACTAAAAAGCAATATCTGGCGGGGTATATTACCAGGGATATTATCGGTTTCATTATTGAAGATACCGGGGCGCCGGTGGATGAGGCGATGAATCAGTTTTATCATTCAGCGGTGTTTGAGAAACTTAGGGATTATGAGACCGGGCTATACCTGCAAAGCGCGGCGTATGCGTATGATCTTTATCTCGCTGAAAAACGGGAAGGGCATCTGGTTCAGTTGGAAATATAGTAAACGCAGGGGTGGCTTCCCGTTCTACTCTCTATATTGAAACCTTGTTAATTTGCCTGTTATGTGGTATATTCCCATTATGACTATACCCTGCGGGCTCGCGGCCCTCTGTTTTATCCTCCTCTGCTCGGCCCTTTCCGCCCAGCCGGGAAGCGACAGGGCCGCCGCCCCCACCGTGCCCGAAAACGCCGGAAGCCTCGCCGCCGAGATGGACGCCCTCCTCGACAGCGGGGAGATCACCTACGGCCAGGCCGCCCGGTTCATCCTTGAGGCGGCGGAACGCGGGTGGCTCCCCAAAAACGCCCATGCGCCCGCGGCGGGCTTTACGGCGAAGGCCGCCCTCGGCGCCGCCCTCCCCACGCCGTTTCCTGACCGGCTCGCCCTGGAGTTTATGTGGGCCTCGGGGAAGAACGGGACGCAGACGGCGGCCTTTACTCCCCTTACCACGGAAGCCCGCGGGTATGTGCTAAAGGCGAAGCCGTCGGGTATCATGGCGGCCGGGGCGTCTTACAGGGCGCGGTTTTTGCGGCCCCTTTCCGCGGAACTGTCGGCCCAGTACTTTTTCAGGACCGACGACGAAACCTTTACCAGGGCGTCGGGGGATTCCTACCTTTTGGGCGGGGAGCTATACGGGCGGCTCATCTGGGCGCCGGTATCCGATATTTCGCTTGTTTTTGGCGGCGGCGTGTTTGTACCCACCAGCGGGGGGGCGTATATGTCCACGGCGCTGCAATATCTCGTTTCGGCGGGACTGATGATCTCGGTTTATTAAGAAGGAGGCACTATGAAATACGGCATGATGACGGTACTTTTGGCGGCGTGCGCGCTGACGCTTGGGGCGCAGGAAGCGTTTATCCGGGATCTTTCCGGTACGGTGGAGCTAAAGCGGCCCGGCGCGGCGGCATCCGCGCCCACCACCGGGGGAAACTACCGGCTCAAAGCGGGCAGCCCGGCCATCAACACAGGGAGTGCCGACTACTATGACAGCGACAAAACGCCCGATCTCACGACGGTAACGACAGACCTGGACGGCAGGCCCCGCTTTAACGGCACGATAGACATGGGGGCCTACGAGTATAGACCTTAAACCACGGAGGTAACGCAAAGGTGCCTGTCACCATGGGCGTTTATCCTGGGATAAACACGCAGGAAGAATTCTCTCACGGGGCACACGGAGTTCACGGAGGTAAAAAACCAGAAACTCTGAGTCCTCCGTGCCTCCGTGAGAAAATTTTTTTTTTTAGCCAGAGGGTAACTCAAAGGTGTCTCCATAGGCGTTTACGGTGTTGGTCCCAGGTAACGCAAAGGTGCCTGTCACCATGGGCGTTTATCCTGGGATAAACACGCAGGAAGAATTCTCTCACGGGGCACACGGAGTTCACGGAGGTAAAAAACCGGAAACTCTGAGTCCTCCGTGCCTCAGTGAGAAAATTTTTTAGCCAGAGGGTAACGCAAAGGTGTCTCCATAGGCGTTTACTGCCGATACAGATAAGAACGAATATGTGTTGACTACCATATACGCATCACGTTTTTGAAAAATCAATCCTTGTATTAAACGGCGGTATTGCAAATGATATTTGTGTTTGTCCTCCTCCATTTGTGATGGCGAAGTCCATTTGGGAGATAGCGTCCATGCCGATTATGACCTCATTTCCAGGGGACATATCACAAATGGCAACACGTAAATCTTTAATGACAGCGCCGTTTGGAAAATGGATGGATGCAATGACCACTTCTGCCAAGCTACTGCCGTTAATGCCGTCTATCTTAACTGTATCGACAACATCAAGATTTAGTTTTTTCGCAATCTTCGGCGATATAACAGACCCCATTGCGCCGGTATCCCAAAGTGCATTGGTTAGGTAACTGTCAATATCATCATATACCCCGGAAAATATATCAACCGGGGTCAAAATGCTGTCGACCAATCCTGCATAGGTATAAGTAAGTGTGGCAGGCTTCTTAGTCATGGATTTGTAGTGTTGTAAAACGGTGAAAGGCGAATAACTTCTTTTTGCGGGTCTACCGGTATATATTTCACCATAAATGACCCACGAGGCCGTGTTTTCGCTGTTTCCTGCATTGCTTCGCGGTCAGAATCATAAACGCCTAAAATTTGGTCTTTGACGATGACAACCCGTTTACCAGCGTACTTGGAGCGTAATTCAGTTCGGTTTGCCTCATAAAATGCCTGTTCTTCCTCAAAATGCATAATATCACTCCTTTTTAAGGATAATGCGGTAAAATTGATCTGTCAAGCCTTCGCGTTGCGCAGTATATTTACCGGCCAAGGAATTGTATTAGACCGGGTAATCGTGTAATAATATAGATATATGCAGTTTAGATCGACCCGATCTCACGATCCCCAGTTCTCATTTAAAGATGCGGTTCTCCGCTGCCTTCCTCCTGACGGTGGCCTCTTTGTGCCTTCTTCCGTGCCGGATATGCGGCAGTTTTTCCTTTATATGGACGAAAAAACCTCCTATTCAGAGCTTGTAGCCACTGTAGCGCCAACCCTTCTCCATGGGGAACTCAACCCCTTTTCGGCTTCCAGGGTGGCCGAAAGCGCCTTCGATTTTGAGCCCGAATTGCAGCAACTGGACGAAGATTACTCCATCCTCAACCTTTACAACGGCCCTACAGGGGTATTTAAGGATTTCGGCGCCGCTTTTCTTGCCGCGGTACTGGAGGAGCTTCTCAAAAACAACGGCCAGGCGATGATCCTTTCCGCCGCCAGAGGAGATACCGGGGTCAGCCTGGCAAAGGCCTTTCAGGGCCGCCAGGGGCTCATTTCGGTTATGCTCTATCCGTCGGGGCACATTTGGGGGCTGGACAGTTCCACCTTTGTAACCAACGGCGGCAATATCATCCCTATCCAAATCCGGGGAACCTTTGACGACTGCCAGCGGCTCATCGGCGAAACCATCAACGACAGGCCCTTTGCCGAACGGTACAATATCACCAGCGCCAACACGATTAACCCCGGCAGGCTCCTGCCCCAGGCTTTTTATTACCTCTACGCCTTTATCAAGATAAAAAAGTCCCTCTCAGGGGGCCTGGTTTTTTCGGTTCCTTCGGGGAATTTTGGCAACCTTATCGCGGGCCTCTATGCCTGGAAATTCGGCCTGCCGGTTACCGGTTTTATTGCCGCCATGAACGCCAACAATGCCTTTGGCGATTTTATCAGAGGCGGCCGGTTTACGCCCCGCCCCCTGATCTCTACCAATTCTCCCGCCCTGGACGTGAGCTTCCCCTCCAACTATGAACGGCTTCTTGCGTTTTACGAAGAAGCCCCGGCGGTCATGCGCAACATGGTTTTCCCCGGCTCCATCAGCGACCAGGTTACGCTAAAAACCATGGAGTTGGCGTGGAAGCAATACAATGTCCTGCTGGACCCCCACAGCGCCGTAGCCTTCGCCGCGGCCAGGGAGCTTGCGGAATCCGCGGACTACAGCGGCCATGTTCATACGGTTATCCTCGCTACGGGCCATCCCGCCAAAGAAGCGGATCTTGTGGAAGAAGCCACCGGAAAAATCATCAAAATACCGGAAAAACTCAATCTCCTGGGCAAAAAATCCGATCCAATAGCGCTTATCGATCCTCAATTAGATTCCCTTGAGGGAGCCATAGCAAGCTGTTTTTAAACAGAGGTGATGTTTATGGAAGGAATAGAAGAAGAAGTCAGTGATTCAATAACAGCGGTAGAAGAAACCGTGACCCAAAATACCAGGCTTATGGGATTCGCGCAAAAATTCGGCATTGCCCTGGGGATTGTCGCGGGCCAGATCCTGATTATCTGGATCATCTGGCTCGTTTTTAAAAAAATCAACAAAAAAGTCGCAGCCGCATCCGGAAAACGGATCAAGCCCCTGACCATCAAAAAATTCAACCTCCTCACCGCAAAGCAGATCACCGGCGTGATCATCTTTTTGCTCAAGATCGTTAAATATGTAATCACCGTATTTCAGCTTTTTATTACCATCCCCATTGTATTCAGCCTTTTTCCGGCCACAGAAAAGCTGGCGTCCACCCTTTTCGGCTACATCCTCAGCCCCCTTAAAAATATCTTCTTTGGCGTAATCAGCTACATACCCAATCTCATCACCATTATTATCATACTTTTGATAACCAAATATGTAGTCAGAGCTTTGAAATTTTTTTCCACCCAAATTGCCAGGGAAAAACTTAAAATTCCCGGCTTTTTTCCCGACTGGGCCCACCCCACCTTTAACATACTCCGGGTGCTTCTGTACGCCTTTACCATAGCCATAATTTATCCCTACCTTCCGGGTTCGGAATCGAGGATCTTTCAGGGGGTTTCGGTATTCGTGGGAATCATTTTTTCCCTGGGTTCAAGTTCCGCCATCGGCAACCTGGTTGCGGGTCTGGTTATCACCTACATGAGGCCCTTTAAAATAGGAGACCGGATTCAGATTATGGGGAATACCGGTTTTGTGGTGGAAAAAACCCTCATGGTACTGAGGATCAAAACCGCTAAAAACGAGTACATTACCTTCCCCAATCTGCAGATTCTTTCCGCCAGTATCATCAATTACAACACATCCTCAGACGAAGATGAAGAGGGTCTCGTTCTCTATGCGGAAATTACCTTTAACTACGCTACTCCCTGGCGGCTCATCCACGAGATCCTCATTGAGGCGGCTCTCAAAACAAGCCGGGTGCTTAAAAAACCCAAGCCCTTTGTACTCCAGACCGCCCTGGACGATTTCTATGCCCGTTATCAGATAAATTGTTATACCAAAGCGGTAGAAAATCTCCCCGCCATATACTCGGAGCTTTACGCAAATCTTCAGGATGGTTTCGCTGCCCACGGCCTGGATATGACCGCGCCTCAGTACAGGATCAACCTGCCGGTTGAATCCAGAGGCGAAGGTCCCTGGACTCACCTGGCCGGAGAGAAAGAAACGCCCCGGAGGAAAGACCGGGGCAAAAACCGTCATATCACATAATCCCAGAATTCTTC
>JAISQU010000268.1 GCA_031274005.1 Spirochaetales bacterium | reverse complement strand
TATGAGATATTTAGGACGATTTTGCTTCATTATCTACTCTTTTTCTTTGTCCGTGTCTGTCTGTGTCGTCCGTGGTTATTCCTACTTCTGTGTAAGACAGAACGCTAGCCCTGAATATTCCATTTACTACAACCCGGAAGCCGGCGTATCCGGCGGGTTGTCCGGCTCACCCCCCGGCAGGAAATGTGCGTCTAAAAGGAATTTGGGCGGGCTGCCTATGATGAGGCCCTGTTCCCTAAGCCATGCAGCGGCATCCCCCGCCGGAACCTTGGCCGGGCGCCGGGTCCTGAGTATCATCCTCAGCAGCGCCTCGTAGTTTTCTATCTCCAAATGCGGATCGACAAAAACACTGTTCATGGTGTGACTGTCGGTTACCGGAATGTCTATGGTCGCAATGATGCCGTCCATGTATTTTTCCACAACGGCCCGCAGGAGAAAGGAATTCCACTCAACACCGATATGGGGGAACTCTGAATAATCATCTATTCTTGACGCCACCACGAACCCGCTGCCATTCATTTTTTCAAACAGCAGCTTTCCCGTTTCTTCAAGGGCGGCCTCATCAATCCCTTCGGTAATGCGGACCAGGGTATCAATGTTGATCCTGAGAAATTCATCGCTCAGGCTTTTTACCAGACTGCGGATGGAAAAATATTTCAGTCTGTGCTTTTTGCAGAGTTCAACCAATTCCGGTATGGTAATCGTGTCGTAGGGCTTTAAGTGCTCCCGCATGACCGTCTTGTTGGATATTTCACTGCTGCCCGGCTTGGCGATATAGGGGCGGGAAAAATAAAAATCCTCCTTGAACATAAAATGCAGAATCCCATACAGCTTTTCATGGGTTTCAATGTTATTATCCGCCAGGAACTGGGGGCATAGCTTTTTCAACAATTCCAGAATCTTCCTCGACGAGGCGGGGTTCTTCTTGACATTTTCCTTCAGCAGATTCTTTATCTGATAGTAATACTGCCCCAAATTCAGGATGCCCGTATACATATAGTGGCCGTTTCCGGTATAAATGATTTTTTCGTTATTCCTTATCCGCATGGAAAACACTATGCGCGAAACGCCGTTGAACTCCGCAAAGAGCTCCTTCTTGTGAACCTCGCCCCGGGCCCTGATATAAGCCTCAATTTCATCGGTAAAGTCCGCGCCGCCGTCCTTGGAGACCGTATCCCGGGTGAAGAAATATTTGTCCCGCAGGTAGTAATTAAGGATGCCCTGCAAAAAGTACCGGTTGGTAACATTGGTGCCCTTCAGCAACCTCTCCTGAAAAATTTCAAACAATTCGTTAAAGGGTATTACCGTCCTCGGCGAGGCGGCAATAAACGAATCTATCTCGTTCACTATCCCGCTGCTTATGGAGATATATTTGGGGTGTATGTAGGTCCCGCGCCCGCAGAGCACCGCAAGGCTCGTGATCCGGGCATAGAGGGCGCGGTTCCCCTCCGAAAAACTGATGTCCCCGAATATTTCGCCGATATGATTCCTGAAGCGTTCAAGCGCCGCCTCATCGGACAGCTTGATCCCTTGGGGATAATACTTCTCCAGAATGTAACTGTACATCCTTGCCAGGGAAAGGTTGCCCCGGACATACACTTTTTTGACGTGCCGGTAAACTTTCGGGAATTCCACGCGCAGCAACTGCGGCGGAAGATTGTTTTCCCGGCTGATCTCCGGCAAAAGGGCCTCTTTCTGCCCCTCCTCGATTACATCCGGCAGGCCCATAACAAGGTCCGAAACAATTTGAATGTCCGGCACCGTTTCGGTATCATAGAAAATATCCAGCCGTTTGTTAAACGTATAATCGTCCCAAATCCGCTTTGTTTTCAGCGTATAGATAAACAAGTCCAGGTATTCGGCATTGCTTAAATATTCCGGGTCCCGTAAATATTCGGACAGCTCGTCCACCGTTATGGTACACCTGCAGCCGTGCTCCACGGCGATAAAGGCCAGCAGGTTGATATGCAGATCGCTTAACTGCTTTACCAGCAGCCGGGTCGCCTTGTTCTCAATCTGGCGAATCCGCTCCCGCGTTACGGACATTTCATCGGATATTCTCTGCAGCGTCTTCCCGCCGCAGCGTTTCCGCAGCACTTCCAGTTCGCGGTCGTGCTCCTTCTTGGAAAATATATTTTTAATCAGGCCGCCGATGAACTCCTTCGCGTTAAAGGCCAAAACATCAAGCACGGGCAGAAAACCCTCCACCGTCTCATCGTCCCGGCTCAGGGCCTCAAACAGCGAAGGCGCCTCGTTTATCTCATGCAGGGAATCCAGCGCGGCGCGAAAATCAGCGGGCCCCAGATTGGACGTACCGGCAACACAGGAAAGATAATCCCGCACCAGTTTCCCGCGCCGCGCCTGGGGGATGCGTTCAAAACTTTCCCTAAGCCGCCTCAGCCTGTCTTCCCTGGTGGAGGGCGCGGCATTCTCCCCGCCCCGGATGGTTCTCTGCAAATTGTTTTTGGTGGTTATTATTTCCTCAATGCTCTTCTTGCCTATATTCCTGATCGCGCACAGATCCCCGTCTTTTATTTCCAGCAGCTCTTTCACCGTGTTTATGCCGTGATTGATCAGGGCGTTTGTGGAACGCACGGACATATTGAGACTGATGACCGAGTGGTGCAGCAAAACGGCGCCGCTCTGATCGCCGGGCCCCTTCTCCCTCAGCCCGGAAGCCAGCAGCCTGCCCTGACAGGCAAGAATCTCCGCGGCGTTTTTTATATCAAGATCATGTATGGCATAGAGAGCCTCAAAATCAAGATTCAGCAGCTTTTCAACCGTGTCTATACCCGCGCCCCTGAGCCCCCTCACGGAGCGCCTCGTCAGGGGCAGCGTCTCCACCGGATCGTTGTAACCGGGAATACGCGAGAGGATCTTCTCCTTGCGCTTCTTGGAATTACTGCCGGAGGCGGCCCCGCCCTTTCCTTTGGCCCCGCCTGCCCCGCCGCTCAGCAGCTTCTTGATGTTCTCCACCGTCTTGGGAGACCAGTTATACTCCGCGCTGAACGCGGCAAGAACATCCTCAGTAACATCCTGAACGAAACATATACGAGCCTTAACGCAAAAATCGACAAATTTAGCGTAGCGCTTGGTTTTGAACAGTTTCTTGATAGGGGTCCCGCCATTGTTTTCGGGACCTGAGGCCAAGTCCATACTACACCCCCAGGATATTTGTACAACATACCCGATATTTTGTCAAGCGTCATGAGAGAAAGCGTTATGAGAGACAGCGTCATGAGAGAAAGGGATGAGGGAGGAGGGGGCCGAGCCCCCTGCGCTCCAAAGGTTTTGGCTGCGCCAAAACGCTTTTTCGCTCTTATAAAAAGTCAACCAGGGACAAGCCTCTCAAGAGATTTTTTTCCCGGCAACGCCGGTTTTTCCTTACCTATCCGCGTATCAGCCCCTGTAGCCGTAACCGTAACCGCTTTCG
>JAISQU010000236.1 GCA_031274005.1 Spirochaetales bacterium | reverse complement strand
GCCAACCTTGCGGCTTTCCAAACCCTCCTGAATGATATTGGCGGATTCCTTTTCCGCGAAAGGGTCTCCCTGAATGGTTACAAGCCCCAGGCTGTGGCCAGAGCTTTCGTACATTGGCCGGAACAGCGCGGCCAGAGGCTCAACGGCTATCCTCTGCGCAAGTCCCGCCAGTTCCGAATCATCGGAAACATAGGGAAGCAGAATATCCACGATGTGCCGGACTCTTTCGGCCTCCTCAGGATCGCCCAGTATTTTCGCGATATAGCTGGGGTTTGTGGTGCAACCCACAGCGCCTTCCTCAATAGCCAGCCGCGCCTGGGCCAGCGTGGGATTGTTTATCCAGAAACGGGTGGGGGTCTCCTTTGCAACCCGGTGAAAGTAATGGTTTTCGTTTTTCATAATTGCCTCTTTTTTGATACGAGTTCTTCCGCCGTGCGGGTAATAGTATTTACCGACATGCCGTATGCGTCAAGCAGTTCGTCGGGGAAACCCGATTCTCCGTAGGTGTCCTGCAAACCCAGCCGGGCCAGAACCGCGGGAGCTTTTTCCGCGATTACCTCGGCGACGGCGCTTCCCAGCCCGCCCGTAACCGTGTGGTCTTCGACCGTAAGGGCGCATTTGGTTTTTGCCAGTACCCCCGCTATGCCTTCGGCGTCCAGGGGTTTTATCGTCGCGGCCTCCACGACTTTGGCCTTAACGCCTTTGGCCTTTAACTCTTCCGCCGCCTCCAGTACGCGGCCCAGGGTAAAACCATAGGTGAACAAAACAATGTCGTCCCCGTAGTCTTGCAGAATTCTGATTTTTCCCAAAGGAAAAGGATCATCGGGGGAGAAAACATTTTCTTCCCTGCCGCTTCCTATGCGTATGTACACCGGGCCGTCGGTATCGGCGGAGGCCAGTATCGCCTGCCGCGTCTGATTTCCGTCCGCGGGACACAAAATCGTGAAGCCCGGAATGGTTCGCAGAAGCCCCACGTCTTCAATAAACTGGTGGCTTACCCCTTCCCTGTTGCCCCCCAAAAGGCCGCCGTTACAGCCGATAAACCGTACTTTAAGCCGGGGGTAGGCAATATAGGTGCGCATCTGTTCGCAGGCGCGCATGGTAAGAAACCCCGCGTAGGTGCCAATGTACGGCGTTAGCCCCGCCGAGGCAAGCCCCGCGCAGACGGCGACTCCGTTTTGTTCCGCGATGCCCAGTTCTATAAACCTGTGGGGGAATTTTTGGGCGAAAGGTTCGCCCCTCAGAGCCAGAAGGGAATCGGTGGATACAAGCACAACATCGCCGCGCTTTTCCGCCAATTCCATAAGGCCGTTTCTGAAACCTATCCGCGTGCCTTCCTGTATTGCGTTCATGCCGTATCTCCAAGTTCGATCATAGCCTGGGCGTATTCCGCGTCGGTATACACCCGTTTATGCCAGGAGTTGTCCCCAATCATAAAGGATACCCCGCGGCCCTTAATGGTTTTCGCGATAATCACCGAAGGCTTGCCGGTAACCTTGCGCGCCTCTTCCTCCGCGCGGATGATTTGCCCCATGTCGTGACCGTCAATCTCCTGGCAGTGCCAGCCGAAAGCGGCCCATTTTTCCGCTATGGGGTAGGGGCCGGAAACCTGGTCTACCGTTCCGCAGCTCTGGTAATTGTTGTTATCGACAAATACCGTAAGACGGCCGGCCCTCTGATGCCCGGCGGCCATGGCCCCTTCCCAGATAAGGCCCTCGCCCAATTCTCCGTCGCCGGTTATGACGTACACGCGCCAGTCTTTTTTTTGTATACGCGCCGCCAGGGCCATGCCAAGCCCGATGGACACGCCGTGGCCGAGGGAGCCGGAACTTGAATCAAGCCCCGGCGTTTTGGGCGCGTAGGGATGCCCCTGGAGATTCGAGTGCAGAAACCTCAGCGTTACAAGCTCCGCGGGATCAAAATACCCCGTCCGCGCCAGGGCGGAATACAGCGCCGGACAGGCGTGGCCTTTTGAAAGGATAAACCTGTCCCTGTCCTCCCACGCGGGATTTTTTGGGTCTGTCCGCATTATGTGAAAATAAAGGGCGGTAACAATATCGGCGCAGGAAAGGCTGGGGGAGGGGTGGCCGTCCTTTGCGCGGTAGACCATCTCCACCACGTCCCGCCGTATCTGACGCGCCTGTTTTTCGAGGCCGGCAATATAGTCAGTCATTACATATCCTCCAGAATCCGGCGTACCATCTGTATCCCCGGCCTGGGGCTGGATATGACAGGCAGGCCCGTCAGCTTTTTCAGCGGCTCTTCCATGCGCGCCATTGAGCCCTGCGCGAGCAGAATTATTTCGCAGGAGGATGCGATTTTTTTCGCGGTTTCGGCCAGTATGGCGTCGTGGGCCGCCGCGTCACCCGCGGTAATGGCCTGAAAAGCCCCCTCGGCCACAGCCGTAACGGGAGAGATTTGCTTACCCGCTTCGGCGGCGCATTTTTCGAGCAGCCTGATTGTCGGCGCGAGGGTTGTGGGCACAGTACCGAGAACGGCGATTTTCCCGGCCTTTGTAACGGCCTCGCGGCACATGGCTTCGTCAATCCGCACAATAGGTACGGGAATAAATTCCCGCGCCCCGGCCACGGCGTCTCCTATGGAGGAACAGGTATTGAGTATAAGGTCGGCTCCCGCGCAGGCGGCCGCTTCGTAGTAGGCGTACAGCCGCCGGGTAACGGATTTTACAAGGCCGTTATTTTTGATGATATCCGCGATCATACTGTCGTCCAGGATGTTCATGAATTCGCACTCCGGCAGAATCTCTTTGAGCATATCCGACAGGGGTTTTACCAGCGCGACTCCCGTGTAAATCGCCGCGATTTTATATGACTTCATGGCGCCTCCTACTAACGTTAAACATCTGATGTTTAACGTTAGTCTAAACCGGGTTTTCGGAACTGTCAAGAAATTTCTCAACATTGTGTCGTTAATAAGTGATAAGTTTACCCCAGCAATCCCTTGCGCCCCACGGTATTTTGCGCTTTGCGCAACTCAATTTTTTATAGTGGGGGTAAGCGCTGTTGCCCTGGAGAAAGACCTGGCGGCCCGGCCTTTACAAAACCCTCTTTTAGCGGCATAATTATTATATGGAACAACAATTGAACAGAATAACATGGAATCCGCAAGTAATGGGCGGCAAAGCATGTATACGCGGAATGAGGATAACTATAGGTATGATTGTCGGCCAAATAGCCGAAGGCCATTCAACAGAGGAAATTCTTGACGCCTATCCTTGCCTGGAGCGGGAAGACATACATCAGGCATTGCAGTACGCCGCATGGCGGGTCCAGGAAAAAGAAGTTCAATTAGTTGACGCATGAAAATCCTCGTTGACATGAATCTCTCCCCCCGCTGGGCCGAATTTTTTTTACAGCATGGCTTTGAGGCGATTCATTGGTCTGGAATCGGGTTTGCCGGTGCGTCGGACACTGAAATAATGAGCCATGCCGCAGACAATGACTCTATTCTTGACCCATAACTCGATGATTGATTACATATTTCAGGAATTTCTAACCGCAAAGTCGAAAAAGTCGAAGAAGTTTTTGCTGGAAGCCCGGGCTTTACCTTGTTATATCCAGGTAATTTGTAAGATTTGAGATAAAAACAGGAAATACCACGGTTTTTCCTTCTTTTTCTTCCCTTTTTCGACTTTTTCGACTTCGCGGTTTATATTCT
>JAISQU010000214.1 GCA_031274005.1 Spirochaetales bacterium | reverse complement strand
TGCGGAATACGGCAGCCGCGTCGGATATATTCATTTTGCCGATTCAAACCGCCTCGCTCCGGGAAGCGGACACTTTGACTTCAAATCCGTCTTTGACGCTTTAAAACTCGTCCGTTACGAAGGCTGGGCAAGCGTGGAAATACTGCCCAGGCCGGACCCTGATAAAGCCGCCGGACAGGCGATAGATTTTTTACGGCCCCTCATGGAGGGATACAACCACGGATAAATATATGCGCTGCGCATATATTCATATTTTATTTTAGAGGAGAAAAGAATGAAGAAGGTACTGATTTTAGCGGTTCTTGGAACCCTTGTCCTGTTAGCCGGCGGCTGCGCGAAAAAGAAGGATAATGCCGGAGGAAACGAACTGCCCCAGGTGAACTGGAAGATTTCGCATACCCAGGCACCGGCCCACATCATGCAGTTATCGGCGGAAAAGATGGCCGCTTCCGTAAAAGAAAAGACCGGCGGCAAATTCGTGATCGAGGTTTATCACTCGGGAACCCTGGGAGCCGAGCAGGAGGTTATCGAGAATATGCAGATGGGAACCATTGCCGGAAACTTTGCGGCCGCGAGCCTCCTGGCAAATTTTGTTTCCTGCTATAACCTCTTTGCCCTTCCCGCTATGTTTACTGATGTCTCGCAGTATCAAAAAATAATGCAGGACAAAGAAATCGTCGGCAGGATGGAAGATGCCTGCCTTGAAGCCGGAATTATCAATTACGGCTACTTTCAGGATATTTTCAGGAGTTTGTTCAGCAAAAAAAGCATGGAGAAAATTTCAGATTTTACGGGCCAGAAAATCCGCGTCATGGGCTCTCCTATACTGGTGGCCACCTATCAGGCCCTTGGCTGTAACCCTACCACCACCGCCTGGGGGGAACTGTTTTCCGCCCTCCAGCTTGGGGTAGTTGACGGCCTCGATCATGTGGCGGGCAGCGTCAAATCAATGAGCTTTTATGAAAATCTCGATTATGTCGCAAAGCCCAATCTTTTTACTTCCCCCATGTTTTTCATCATTTCCAAAAAGATGTACGACGAACTGCCAAAGGAATATCAGGCGGCTCTAGACGAGGCAATAGAAACCATACTCTATCCCGAATTGAGGAGAGAGGCGAATAAAGACGAGGAGGAAGCGTTTAAGTTCCTTACCACCGAAGGGGGGATGCAATATATAGAATGTGATGTCCCCGCGATTCACAGGGCTGTGGCGCCGGTACGGGAAAAATACCTTGCCGAAATGGAGCCCTGGGTACAGGAGATTGGCAAATCCATTCTGGCCCGGACAAATTAACCGGTACATAGCAGTTTGTTGCGCTTCGCGCATAAAACCTCAAAAAATCGCCTGCAAGGCGATTTTTTACCTTACAAACTGCGTAAAGAGCCCGTTAATCGTGGTTTTCAAGGCTTTTTTAGCTAAAAAGCCTTGAAAACCTACAAGTGCAACAGGCTCATAGGGTTCCGGGACAGCGTTGTTGCGGAACCGCGCCGGGCATTTGTTTAGCTCCGGGTTTATGGCAAAGCTAATCGGGGAGACTTTTGATGAATGAAAAAACAAATTTTCTGGCTGTCCTTAATAAGATTGGCGATGGAATAGAAAAGGGTATTAATTTTTTTGCCTGTATTTCGCTGGTCATAGTTGCCGTGTCGGTCATAATCCAGGTATTATGCCGGCATATAAATATTCCGGTGGTCTGGCTCGGGGAACTGAGCGTGTTCGGGGTAATCTGGACGGTGTTTTTCGGACTCGCGATAGGTTACAAACACGGTATGCTTGCCCAGGTTGATCTTATCTGCCATCTGCTGCCGAAGAGTACCCATAAGGTATTGAGCCTGATATGGGATGTTACAGGCCTTGCGCTGATGCTGATAATACTTATCTCAAGCAGGCATTATATTTTTCATATATGGAACCGTAAAATCTTTTCCCCCGAGCTGCGCTGGCCTCTTTACCTGGTATATATGGGGCCCGTATTGGGATATATATTTACCAGCTATTTTACGGTGGTTAATATTTTGACAAAACTCATGCCCGCCGGGAAAACTCCCGAAGCGGGAGCCGGGGATACCGGCCCGTCTCTGTCAAACGCGGAAGGGGGTCTCTGATGGCGATTATTTTTGGTGTTTTTATGTTCCTCCTCTTCCTTGGGGTTCCGATCTTTTTTGCCCTGGCGGGCGCTTCGGTTGCTTATTTTGCGGCCAACGGAATTCCCCCGTGGACCGTCATACAACGGCAGTTTTCGGGTTTGAATTCTTTTATACAGGTTGCGGTGCCCTTGTTTATACTCGCCGGCAACCTTATGGATGCGGGCGGCAGTCTCGAGCGTATTGTCCGCTTTGCAAAAGTCACCGTAGGACGGCTCAAGGGCGGCTTGGCCCATGTCAACATCATGGCCTCCATGATGTTCGCGGGGGTCACCGGCAGCGCCGTTGCGGACGTGGCCGCCCTGGGCCCCCTGGAAATTCAGATGATGACCGATAACGGCTATGACAAAAAATACGCTACCGCCCTTACCTGCGCCTCCGCGTCGGTAGGCCCCATCATACCTCC
>JAISQU010000211.1 GCA_031274005.1 Spirochaetales bacterium | reverse complement strand
TCCATGATTTTTTCCTTGAGGACTTTATTCATCTATGAATTATAATACCAAAATAAAAGGCCGCGTACAAGGTCTCGCGGCAGCACAGAACCAGGCCAGGGCGTTGCCGAAAGGCAATGCCCTGCGTAACTAAAGGCGGCGCAATTTTGCCCCGCAAAATCGCGTGGTTGCCCGTACAGCGATTGCGAAGCAATCGGCGAATATCACCACCGGCTGCCGCCAGTCAAAATATTGCGGAAGAAAACCAGTACTGCCTAATCAGGTTAAGTGCGTAGTACCAATAAAAACCACTCACAGTCCTGAACGCAATATTTTGACCTTTCCCGCTGTCATAACCGCTTATGGGCAGCACAGAACCAGGCCAGGGCGTTGCCGAAAGGCAATGCCCTGCGTAAAAGGGGGCGGCGCAATTTTGCCGGCAAAATTGCGTGGTTGCCCGTACAGCGATTGCGAAGCAATCGGCGAATATCACCACTAAAGATTCGCCGTTAGTTCTTTGCGGATTTCTCCTGTTTCCAGAGAAAGCAGGTACTTTCCCCATTTGCCCGCCCACTCCCGCAGTTCCGGCACTCCCAGGGGAGACGGCGTTTTTGATTCGACATGATTCGCTATCTTTTGAGCCAGGCTTACATATACCTTTGCCTGGGCTGAATCAGGGGCGGCCTCTATGGTTGTTTTGCCCCGGAGTTCGCACTGTGTAACCGTAACGGAACGGGGAATATATTCCACCACCTGAGTCTTTGTAATAGAAACAAAATCATCAACAATTTCTCTCGCATACGGCCGGTTGATGGAATTCGCGATAAGCCCTCCCAAAAGAGCGCCCCCGGAGTTTGAGTATTTCTGAATTCCCTTAAAAAGATTATTCGCCGCGTACAGCGACATAAAATCCGCGGAAGAAACAGTGAAAACATGCTGGGCTATACCCTCCCTGATGGGTACGGCAAATCCGCCGCAGACCACATCCCCCAGAACATCGTAGATTACAAAGTCCAGATCAAGCTCCTCGAATATCCGCTGCTGCTTAAAAAATTCCACCGCGGTAATAATTCCCCGCCCGGCGCAGCCCACCCCGGGGGAAGGGCCTCCCGCCTCAACACAGTAGATACCATTATATCCGGTAAAAATAACTTCGCGGGCATCCACTTCGCCTTTTTCCCGCAGCGTATCCAGCACTGTAGGAATGTATGTTCCGTCCCGCAGGGTATTGGTAGAATCACTTTTCGGATCACAGCCGAACTGCATCACCTTATAGCCTATTCTTGAAAGGGCGGCGCTCAAATTAGACGTGGTCGTGGATTTTCCTATTCCGCCTTTTCCGTAAACGGCAATCTGTTTTGTCCTGCTTCTCATTTTTTTCGCATTCCTTTTTGTTGGTATTTCCGGCGCATCCGTACCGGATTATCAGCCTTCCCCATACGGCTTTCAGCCGTGTGAAAAGGTTTGCCCAAACTCACGATAAGCGTAAAGAAGGGATGAAATATCCTTCTTTCCCGGAATACCGCAGGCATCGGCCCTGCAATGCCTGCAGTGCCTGAAAACCGGCAGCCAGGCCCCGGCGTCTTCTCTGGCGCGGGCAAGCTCATCACAGCCGGGGCTTTGAAAGTCCGCGAACTCATGCTGGGGAATAAGCGGAATAATATTGATTATTCCCGCGCCCAGATCGCGTACGGTTTTCGCTATTTCTGAAATATGTTCCCCATTAATCGGGGGTATAAGCACGATATTTATTTTTACAAGGATTCCCCTGCCGGCGGCTTTTTGTATTCCGTTTTTTTGCGCCTCAATTAACAGCGCCGCGCCCTCCGGCCCTTCGTATTTTTTTCCGTCAAGAATCACCCATGAACAGATTTTGTCCAGAATAAACGGATCCACGGCGTTCACTGTTACCGTCAGCGTCCTGACTCCCACACGGCACAGATCATCGGCATAACGCTCCAGAAGCAGCCCGTTAGTGCTCAAGCAGTTGATAAGCCGGGGAAATTCCCGGTGGATGCCGGCGAAGGTTTGCAGGGCGTGGGGCGTGGCAAGGGTATCCCCCGGCCCGGCGATTCCCGCCACCGTAATATCAGGACAAAGCGCGAGGGCCCGTTTTATCAGACCCGGAGCATCGCCGGGCTTGAGCAGCTGCGCGCTTACACCGGGCCGGTTATCGAACTTATTAAAGCCGCGCTTACAGAAACGGCACTGAATATTGCACGCGGGGCTGACAGGCAGATGTATCCTGCCATGATTCATATTCGCCGCCCCGGAAAAACAGGGATGGGTGTTGGCTATATGCGCAAACCGGGTATCAGTCAAAACTCTTTCCGCGCAGCTCATATTCTTTTCCTGTGATTTAGCATAACCAAGGCGCTATAACTCCGGCCGGTCCAATCTTTCAAATAAGGGCGTCGAAAGATAGCGTTCTCCCGTATCAGGAAGCAGGGCCAGGACAATTTTATTTTTAAACTCAGGACGTTTCGCGGCCTGCGTAGCCGCAAAAGCGGCGGCCCCGGAGGAAATTCCCACCAGAAGCCCTTCGGTCGCGGCCAGACGCTGAGACGTACTATAGGCGTCCTCAGTACGAACCTTGAAAATCTCGTCATAGATTTTGGTATTAAGCACCGCGGGCACAAAACCCGCCCCAATACCCTGGATTTTATGCGGGCCCGGCGCGGCGCCCGAAAGCACCGCGGAATCGTAAGGCTCCACAGCGATAATTTTTATATCAGGGTTTCTTTCCTTAAGTAATTCTCCCGCCCCGGTAATGGTTCCGCCGGTTCCTATGCCGGACACAAAAGCCGCGATATTCCCATCCGTATCCCGCCATATCTCCTCCCCTGTGGTTCTGCGGTGAACCGCGGGGTTTGCGGGATTATTGAACTGCTGGGGAATAAAAGAGTTCGGGATTTGCGCGTTCAGCTCTTCCGCCTTTCGAATAGCGCCCTTCATGCCATCCTTGCCGGGAGTAAGTACCAGCTCGGCGTTCAGGGCTCTAAGAAGATTACGACGCTCCACGCTCATGGTATCAGGCATAACCAGAACAATCCTGTAGCCCTTGGCGGCAGCCACAAAAGCAAGACCTATGCCTGTATTACCGCTGGTTGGTTCAATAATAACGCTCTCCGGAGTGATCTCCCCCCGCGCCTCCGCGTCCTCAATCATGGCAAGGGCTATCCTGTCCTTTACGCTCCCCAAAGGGTTAAAATATTCCAGCTTGGCCACCAGCCTCCCCTTGAGCTCAAGGCCCCGGCTATAGCCGGACAATTCCAACAGCGGCGTATTCCCGATAAGCTCAGTTAACTTGCCCGCAATCCGCGCCATTTTATTCCTCCCATAAAATATCATATAATTATCATGGTATTAATACACTATTTTTCACATGGTAATAATAGGATTTTAACAGTTCGGTTAATCTTTGTCAAGAGCTTTTTTGTAAGAATTGGGCGCATTTCTTGCGGCTTCGCCGCAAGAAACCGGGCTTTTCGGGGGTTCCGCCGCTCGCGCGGCCGCTTCGCGCCCCTTCAATCCCTTGCGCGGCCCAAGGGCTTCCAGTGATTTTGCACGGAAAAAATTGGCGCGCCCTTCCGGACTGCATGGCCGTAGGATTCCTCACCGCCGATCTTAAGCTGGATGAATTTTTTACCCCGGAATACCTGTTTGATTTTTTTATGTCCCTCAGGGGGCTTTCAAAAGAAAAGGCGGCGCAGCAAAAGAAGTTTTTCTTTGAGGGCTTCGGCATAGGAGATTGCCCACGAAAGGTTCTCTACCCTCTCAAGCGGAATAAAACAAAAAGCCGCCTTAATTATCTCTATTGCCCACGATCCTGATATTATCATTCTTGACGAACCCACCAACGGTCTTGATCTCTTGGCCGCCAAAATGATTGTTGATTCGCAAGCGGGTCCATACCCCGCCCTTCAGGCTAAACTTGACCCACAAATAAGCATGCGGAATATAAACCGCGAAGTCGAAAAAGTCGAAAAAGGGAAGAAAAAGAAGGAA
>JAISQU010000162.1 GCA_031274005.1 Spirochaetales bacterium | reverse complement strand
ACCAATTTTTTCCGTGCGCCTTTTTTGCTTCGCAAAAAACCGGGCTTTCCGCTTCAATCTTTTGGCTGTGCCAAAAGGATTTACGCTGCAATCCCTGGCGCGGCCCAGGGGCTTCCGGTGATTTTGCACGGAAAAAATTGGTGCACCCTTCCCCCTTGCTCCCTTTTGTCCGCCGGGTTAAAGTGGCGTATGGTCAGCCTCTGTATTGTCGCCACGCCCATAGGCAACCTGAAAGACATAAGCCTCCGCGCTCTGGATTGCCTGAGGGCCGCGCACGCCGTCGCCTGCGAAGATACCCGACACAGCCTGAAACTGCTGAATCATTACGATATACGAAAACCCCTCATCAGTTGTCATGGCCACAACGAGGAAAAGAGCGCGGAGCGGATTCTTGCTCTGTTGCGGGCCGGAAAGGATGTGGCGTATATCAGCGACGCGGGGACTCCCGGACTGAGCGATCCGGGGCAAAGGCTTGTGCGGCGGGTAAAAGACGCCGGCTTTCCTGTTATTCCCCTGCCGGGGCCCTGCGCTTTTGCAGCCCTGGCAAGCGTATCGGGTTTTACGGGCAAAACCCTTACTTTCGAGGGCTTTTTAAGCCCCAAAGCGGGACGCCGCCGCAGCCGCCTGCGCGAACTTCTTGACAGAGGCGAGGCTTTTGTCCTGTATGAGTCGGTTCACCGTATTCTTAAGCTGCTCGCGGATCTTGCCGATCTTGAACCTGAAAGGCTTCTTGTGGTCGGAAGAGAAATGACCAAGGAGTTTGAGGAGTATATTGAGGGCGCCGCGGGGGAAATTCCGCTGAAATTTACGGAAAAAAACCTTAAAGGCGAGTTTTCGGTACTTGTATCCGGCAGGAAAAAGAGTTAAAATTAAGTTTGTGAGTGCCGATAATTTATAGTAGCTATGAAAGGAAGGGTTCAGTAATGACAATTGACAGGCTTGGACCGGTAGATCCTCTCTCCAAATACAAGAGCGCTTCAAAAGCCTCGAGTACTTCGTATGTCCAGGGAAAAGACTCAATTTATGTCTCGGATGAGGCAAAAGCCAAGGCTGAACTTTTGCATATTGCGGAACTGGTCCGCACAAGCCCCGACATACGGGAAGATCGCATCGCGGATGTTAAAAAACGCCTTGAAGACCCAAATTATATAAACGACTCGGTTAAGGGTCTTGTGGCGGACCGGATTCTGAATATGTTCGACGTTTAAGTTTACTTTACAGACCGGTTTGGGCGATTTTTGAAAAACCACAGGCGGAGATGATATCTCTGCCTTTTTTTTCTACGGAGAACACCAATGGCGGAATTATCTTTCAGCTTTCCCGGAAAAATTTTCTTTGGCAGCGATGTATTGAATTTGCTGGGATCCCTTACGGCGTCTTTCGGCATGAGGACTATGCTTATCGCCGACGGGGTTCTGCACGACGGACGCCATATCGAGCGGATTCAGGATGTTTTGCGGAAAAAGGGTATAGACTGCCTGCTGCTCGATGATGTGAACGCCCCCGGATCCCGGCGTTCCATTCAAGATGTCGTGGATTTCGCGAAGGCGTCCCGTACACAGGTTTTTCTGGGCCTGGGGGGTACAAGTATATTGAATACAACCAGAAAAACGGCGTGTCTCGCTTCGACGCAAAAAAACCGGGAAGGACTTCCTGTTCCCCTGCCCTATATTGAGATACCGACGGTATTCCGCAGCCCCTATATGGTTACCGACGCCTATGTTGATACCGATCCCATTACCCGGCGGCCGGTTCTTGTGAGCAGCGCCGAGGGCCTTTCCAAAGCGATACTGGTTGACCCAAGCCTTACGGCCGGCCTTCCGCCCAAATTTATGGGAACCCTCATGCTTGATACGCTTCTTCTTGCCGTGGAAGGTTACCTCAGCGCAAACGCGAACTTTTTTTCCGACGCGCATTTTTTCGCCGCCATTAATCTTTTGGGAGAGGGCATAGGCGAGGCTATACGCGGCGTCAAGGATCTGCGGCCCAGGGTTAAGGCGTCTCAGGCGGGAGTCCTGTGCGCGTTCGGAATCACCGCGACGGGCCTCGGGGTGGGCAGCATACTTTCCCTTGCCCTGCATACGCTCTTTGGCGTACCCAAGTCCTGGGCCGCGGCGATTCTGCTGCCCCATATGCTGGATATTCTTGCGGAAAGCAGAACAGAGAGAATGGCGGCGGCGGCAAAGATTCTGGGTGAAGATGTTTTTGGCCTTGAGACCGGGGCCGCGGCGCGGCTTGTTCCTTCCTGGACGCGCAGAATTATTGCTCAGATGTTTTTGCCGGGCCGCCTGCGGGACCTGAACCTCAAACTGAATGAGCTTATCGACGCCGCGGAAGCCGCCGCCGAGTTTGATGTAACAAGCCGCATTCCCATGACAATAGACGGGCTCTACGACCTGCTCAAGCGGGCATACTGAAAAACATCCCGGCGACATGATTACGCGCAGAAAATTCCTCAGCCTTCCCCGTGATACGCGGCTGCGCAAGGCGGCGCGCCTTCTGCGGCAGTGGGCGCGCGCGCCGGAAACTCCCCGCCTTATGCGTGAACTGCTGGAGGTTTTACGCGCCGATAATCTGCCGCCGGAATCCGAAAAAATCCTTGACACGGTATTGGCTGATTTGACGGAACAGGCCGCGCCCGGAGCGAAGGCGCTCGCATGGAACATGAACGCTCTGATGCATACCCTGATGAAAGACCTGGGGATTGAAACCGCCGACTGGGACCTTCCGCCCGCCGAAGCTGCCAAAACAGGGGAGAACTCCGGCGGCGAGCAGCCCTCCCCTGCCCTATTGCCCCGCCTCTATATAGACGGAATACGCTCGCCCTTCAACATGGGTTCGGTTTTTCGTACCGCGGAATGTTTTGGAGCGCGGGAAATTCTTATAGAACCCGGCAGCGCTTCTCCGCTGCATCCGCGGGCACAGCGCAGCGCCATGGGCTGTATAGACCGCGTACCCTGGAGGTTCGCGGACTACAGTGAGATTGAAAAGGAAACAGGGCTTTTCGCTCTTGAACTGGGGGGAACACCCCTGGATGATTTCGTGTTTCCCGGCGAGGGCCTCTGCATACTCGGCAGTGAGGAACTGGGCGTGAGGCCCTGCCTGCTTGAAGCGGCGCGCAAAAGCGCCGGCATTGTTTCAATTCCTCTTGCGGGGAAAAAAGCCTCGCTCAATGTGTCGGTTGCTTTCGGAATTTTGATGCACGCCTGGCGGAAGGCCTTTCCCGTGATTGGCGCTGATTTGTCCGGTACTTCATGGCAGGTCTGAACGGAAAAGCAGTTTCTCAAAATACGGGGGTATTACCGCCGAAAAGAGGAGAGGATAAACCGCAGAGGCCGCAGAGAAGGTGTAAGAGCCTGTTCAAAATCTCCTTAATAATTCGGAATTTGGGCGCATTTGCGGCGTAAAACGCCGCAAACCGGGCTTTTCGCTCCAATCTTTTGGCTGCGCCAAAAGGATTTCCGCT
>JAISQU010000142.1 GCA_031274005.1 Spirochaetales bacterium | reverse complement strand
CCTCTATGACGCGCAGGCCGGAGGCGTACGCCGGGAAAACGACATACTCATCACCGAAACCGGCAGCGAAACGCTTACCCGCTCGAAGATACTGTATTTGGAAGCGCCGCCGGCGGCAGACCCTGCCGGAATGGCACGAGAAAGAATTATCCGGACGTCACTTGACTATCTGCCAGGCGGTATGTGAACCGCGCGGCCTTCGGCTGCCAGGGCTGCCTCCCGCAGAGATTCCCCTATGGTGGGATGGGCGTAAATGGTGGAGATAAGCTCGTCCAGTGTCGCCTCAAGCCGGATGGCAAGAGCTCCCACGCCAATCAGGTCGGTAGCGCGGGGGCCGACAATGTGCAGGCCCAGCACCTCGCCATAGCGTTTTCCCGCGATGATTTTTACCATGCCTTCGCCGCCCATAACAAGATTTTTGCCGTTGGCGGCAAGGGGAAATTTGCCGGTTTTATAATCCAGGTTCTGCTTTTTGGCTTGTTCCTCCGTTAATCCCACCCCCGCCGCTTCGGGACTGGTATAGACGCAGGAGGGGTTTGTCCTGCCGTCATACACCGCGCTGTGCCCCATGGCGTTTTCCGCGGCGATTTCTCCCTGCGTCATTGCCACATGGGCCAGCATGGAACCGCCGGTGCAGTCGCCCACGGCGTAGACGCCGGGGACATTGGTTTCCTGTTTATTGTTCACCGTAACGCGCCCACGGTCAGCGGCAATTCCCGCCGCGTCCAGGGCAAGGTCCGCGGTATTGCTTTTGCGCCCGACGCAGACCAAAACTTTTTCGCCGCTGACAGCCTCCTGTTTGCCGTCCTGTTCTATGGTAACGGCGGCGCCGGTTTTATCCTCGGCCACCGAAAGAACCTTTGCGCCGGTTTTTATTACAATTCCCTTTTTTACCAGTTGCGCCCGGACAAGGCCGGTCATCTCCCTGTCCAGGGGCGGCAGGATTTCTTCCAGCATTTCCACAATGGTAATTTTACAGCCCAGCGCGGCGTATACCGTTGCCATTTCCACGCCGATAACCCCGCCGCCGATGACGACCATGCTCTGCGGAACGCTTTGCAGGGACAACGCTCCGGTGGAATCAATGCACGGGGGAAGGTTTACGCCGGGAATAGGCACAGAGGCGGGCAGGGATCCCGTGGCGATTATCGCTTTCTCAAAAGGAATGGTTTCGCCATTTACCGCCGCCGTGTTTTTTCCGGTAAAGACGGCGGCGCCGTTTATGACCCTGATTTTATTCGCGCTTAAAAGGCCGCGCACTCCGCCAACGAGCTGTTTGACAATCGTTTCTTTTCGCGCCTGAACTTTGCCAAAGTCCGCTTTTACATCGGCGTTTATGAGCCCGGCTTTCCGCGCTTCCTCAAAAAGCTCCGCGGAGTGCAGCAGCGCCTTTGTAGGAATGCAGCCCACATTGAGGCAGGTTCCGCCCAGTCTGTCCTTTTCCACAAGCGTAACATCCGCGCCCAACTGGGCCGCGCGAATCGCCGCCACATAGCCGCCGGGGCCGCCGCCGATTACCAGAATTTTTGTCATTTTGCCGCCTCCCTTACACCAGCGCCAGTATGGGTTTTTCCAGCAGCTTTTTGAGCCGCGAAAGAAACTGCGCCGCGACAGCCCCGTCTACCACCCGGTGATCCGCGGTAAGGCTTAACTTCATCACGGGCCGGATACGCATCTCGCCGTCTATCGCCACAACAGTATCGCTCATGGCGTTCACTCCCAGGATGGCTACTTCGGGCTGGTTGATGATAGGCGAAAAACTTTCAATGCCGTACATGCCGAGGTTCGTTATGGTAAAACTGCCGCCCTGGAGCGCGTCGGGATTCAGGGTTCCTTCCCGTGCGCTTTTGGCAAGGGATTTTATCTCCGCCGAAATCTCCGCCAAACCCTTGAGGTGCGCGTCCCGCACGACCGGCACCAAAAGGCCGTCTTCCACAGCGACGGCTACGCCCATGTTGACGTAGTGTTTGTAAATAATGGAGTTTCCGTCAACCGAGCAGTTAAGCCGGGGAAACTCCAGCAGGGCTTTTGCGGTAAGTTTTACCAAAAGGTCGGTATACGAGACTTTTATGTTTTCGGCGGCAAGCTTTTCCCTGGCGCTCTTTAAGGCCGTCATATCTATACTGATGTCAAAGCTCACCGAAGGCGATATGGCTTTGCTTTCCAGCATACGTTTCGCGATTACCTTTCGCATGGGCGTCATGGGAACGGTTTCTTCCCGCGCCTGAGCGGAAACCTGCCGCTCCCGGGCCTTTACATCGGCGGACATCACCCGGCCCTGGGCGGGTACATCGGCAAGGCTGATGCCCTGTTCGGCAGCCATTTTCGCCGCGAGGGGCGATGCCTTTACATCCGGGGATGAGGACAGCGCCAGGTACTTTTCCACGTCCTCTATCGAGATGCGGGCGCCCGGATTTGCCGGGGAAACCCTGCTCAAATCAATGCCTTTTTCCTTTGCCAGTTTCCTTGCCGCGGGAGACGCGTTTACCCGTTCGCCGGCGGAGGCCGCTTTCACGGGCGCCGCGGAATCCCCGGCCGACGCCGGAGCCGCCGGGGGCACCGGAGAGTCTCCGCCGCCCGCGCCCGCAATCAAGTCGCTTATATCCTCGCCCGCTTTGCCTACGACCCCCACCGGAGTCAGGCAGGCGACAGTATTCATTTCGTCCACGAGAATTTTCAAAAGAACTCCCTCCGCGGGGGATTCTACCGTGTTTGTCAGTTTGTCGGTTTCCACCTCGTACAGTTTTTCACCCGCCGCTACGCTCTCGCCTTCTTTTTTGAGCCAGCGGGTAACCGTCCCCTCCGTCATGGTTAAACCAAGTTTCGGCATCACTATTATCTGCGCCATATATTCCTCCTGTTATCTGTTGTACATACCGTTTTTTTGCGCCATTTCCAAAGCCTTGCGCACATCCACCCTCCAGGGGCCGCTGCGCCGCAGCCGGAAGGAAAGGGTATCTCCTTCGCGCACCTGTACCTCCCGTTCGCCGTCCAGCGCTATCATGCCCGGCTTGCCGGCTTTGATAACAAACTCTTCTTCAAGATTTAAACGGCGGCAGTCCGATACTGTCAGTTCCGTCAGTATTCCGGCGGCAACAGGCGCGAGTATCTTTTTCCCTCCCGCGGGCAGGGATTCCCCTTCGGGAAAATTTAAGCAAAGCCCCCAGTCGTCGGTATCCCGCACAATGTCTATACAACCGGCAATGGCGGAAAAACCTATACTTGCCGGATGACAGCGGGACACCACCAGACAGCGGATACGGCTTATATCCCACACGGCCTTTGTACCCGCGTACAGGTCTTCGGTAAGCGCGGCGTCGATAAGGGCGCTGTCCGTATCTTTCCCGTTGATGGCAAGCTCAATGCGCTTATCGTGGATGCATGGGGCGTAAGGATCCTCCATGCCCGCTACCGCCGCGGCGGCCATTCCCGCCACGGTGCCTTCCAGCATGGCGGGATAGACATTATTTGTTCCTGTGGAAACAGCAATGAGCGGCGTTTTTTTTATGCCCGCCGCCACAGCCCTGTTGGTACCGTCCCCGCCCAGTGCGAGAATGCAGCCCGCTCCCAGGCTTTCCATCATAACGGTGGCCGCGGTACTGTCGGCCGCGCTTGCGCTCAGTTGCATATCAAGCACTTCTATGCCCGCCGTGAGTACCCCTTCGCGGGAAAGGTCTTCCTGCACGGTATAGCCTATGCAGAAGGTATCGGGCATGAAGTACGCTTTTTCGACGCCAAAAGCCTGAGCCGCCAGAATAATACGCTTTACGATATTAACCTTTTCATTGTTATCAATAACCGTCGCGTAGGAGACAAGGCGGCGGATATCCTTGCCCGAAGCGGGGTTTGCTATAATACCGATACTCGACATGCGATTTGACCCTTTTTTTTACCGGAGCGGGCAGGATAATCCCGCCCGCGTGATGTCCGGCTATGCTATTTTCTTTACCGCCGCGCTGATGTCTTTCGCGTTCGGCAAATAGTACTGCTCCAGCCCCGGCGAGAAGGGAACCGGACTGTTGAGCGCGCCAATACGCGCTATCGGCGCGTCCAAAAGATCAAAATAGTCCTCGGCAATAATGGCTGCGATTTCACCGGAGTAGGCGCCCCGCTTGCATTCCTCGGTAACGATAAGAACCTTATGGGTTTTTTCTATGGATTGCGCGATAAGCTCTTTATCAAGGGGAAAGAGGGTCCTCGGGTCAAGTACTTCCGCCTCTATGCCTTCACCCGCAAGAGCCGCGGCCGCCGACAGGGCTTCGTGTACCATTTTACCTGTGGCGATAATGGTAACATCTTTACCGGCGCGTTTAATATCGCCCTTGCCCAGGGGGATGGGATCCATGCTTGCCACCTCGCCCTTCATGGCGTACATGGCCTTGTGTTCCACATACATCACGGGGTTATCGTCATCGATGGACGAAAGCATAAGCCCCAGGGCGTCCTGCGGGGTAGAGGGGTAGACAACCTTGAGACCCGGCACATGGGTCAGCCAGCTTTCCAGAGACTGGGAATGCTGGGCCGCGGCGCCCACGCCCGCGCCCGCGGGCAGGCGTACCACCATGGGCAGGGAAATCTTGCCGCCGAACATATACCGCATCTTCGCCGCCTGGTTTACAAGCTGGTCCATTCCGACAGTCAGAAAATCAATGAACATCAGTTCGGCAAGGGGTTTCAGCCCGGTAGCCGCGGATCCCACCGCCGCGCCGATAATGGCGCCTTCCGATATGGGGGTATCGCGCACCCGCTCGGCCCCGAACTCGGCAAACATTCCGGCTGTTACGCCAAAGCATCCCCCAAACGCTCCTACATCTTCACCAAAAAGGATAACGTTTTTATCTTCCCTCATGCGAATGCACATGCCTTCGCGTATCGCTTCTCCATAGGTCATGGTTTTCATCGTGTTCTTACCTCCTCGATAATATCAGAATAAATATCCTCAACTGTTTTCTCTACGGCGGGATAGGGACTGTCTTCGGCAAATTTGATCGCCGCGGCAATCTCCTGTCCGACAGACGCGTCAATAGCCTCAAGTTCTTTGGCGCTGAAACCGTTCTCGGTAAGGAATTTTACAAAGCGCGGAATAGGATCCTTTTCCAGCCATTCCTTCTGCTCCTCAGGAGGTTTATACGCCCCCGCGTCTCCCTCAAAATGACCGCGCTGGCGATAGGTCTTGCATTCGATTAATGTGGGGCCCAGGCCCTTACGCGCCCGCGCGATGGCTTCCGAAGCCGCCTCGTAAACCGCCAGCACATCGTTTCCGTCTACCGCGATGCCCGGAACACCGTAGGACGCGGCCCGGTCAGCGATGTCCTTGATTGCCTGATGCCGCGCCTGGCTCATGGAAATACCGTAGTTGTTATTTTCGCACACAAAGACAACAGGAAGTTTCCAAATGCTGGCGAGGTTCATGGATTCGTGAAAGGTACCCTGATTGGTGGAACCATCGCCAAAAAAGCACACGCACACCTGATCGGTTTTCCTGCAGCTAATGGAAAGTCCCGCGCCTGCCGCGATACTGTGCCCAGCTCCCACGATACCGTTGGCGCCCAAAATGCCCTTTGTCCGGTCGGCGATGTGCATGGAGCCGCCCTTGCCCTTGCAATAGCCGGTCTCTTTGCCGAACAGTTCCGCCATCATAAACTTCAGGTCGCCGCCTTTGGCTATGATGTGCCCGTGCCCCCGGTGCGTGCTGGTGATAAAGTCGTCGTCCCTCAGACAGAAGCATACGCCGGTAGCGGCGGACTCCTCACCCAGATACAAATGGACAAAACCGGGAATCTTCCCCTCCGCAAACAGGCCCATGGCCTTTGTCTCGAATTCGCGGATTTTTCTCATCCGCAGATACATGTCCTGCAGCTTTTCCTTTGTCAGCTTCATGAAGCTTCCTCCTTAAAATATTTTTTCAAACTATTCGAGCCGGTTCCAAAATGAAAACCGTAATCATTCGTGCGCATTTTTGCTTCGCAAAAACCGGGCTTTCCGGGGGTTCCGCCGCTGGCGCGGCCGCTCCGCGCCCCTCCAATCCCTTGCGCCCCACGGGCTTCAAAAAATGGTTTAATTTTGAAACTGGCTCATTTGATTCCAACCTCAATTACCGCCATAGCCGCTTCAATGCTGTCGTCCCTGTCTCCGAATTGCGTAAGATACAGGCCCGGCACATTCATGCCGCCGGATACTGCCTTGACCGTAACCCTGCCGATGGGCAGACAGGCCGCCACCGCGGAGGCGTCCACCTCGTCCGGGCGGGAAACCGCTACCGTAACATTGATGAAGACATCCCTGTTCAGGTCCAACTCCAGAATTTCATGTAACCCGCACAGACAGCTCCGCGATACGGCGTCTTTCACGGCTTTCTGCGCGGCCTTGTTTACATCCTGCCCGTGAAAATCCATACCCAAACCAAACTCAATAATGAATCTTTTCACATTCTTACCCCCGCTTACTTATGCAAGGGCCGTGCCAGATACTTATAATGCGGGATATATTCTGATATATTCGGGTTTATTCTTTAATTGTGTATTTTTATGCGAAAAACAGCCGTATTACAGAGAAAAACGCATATTTTCTGTATATAATAAACCGAACGCGCCGCGCCGCGGTGAGATTTTCTCAAAAAAATCTCAATAATATCTTGATTGGACTAAAAACACAGATATAAAAACCAGTAGTTGCACTAAGGAACATAAAGGAGGAAAATGAAAAAAGACTCCAAACAAGATTTTCGTGGTTTTCGTGCCTTTCGTGATTAACCTAAAAGTAAAATTGCTGTGGCCCTGTGTCCCTGCCTTGTTAAAAAGGCGTGATAGGGGGTATTCTGATGCTATGGCCCGGAATGAAGCCCAGCATATCGTTCAGCAAATCGCTACATTGAGCGAGTTTAGGGGCAAATGGGTTGACCCGGTTGTCCGCCACGCACTGTTGGTAAGCCTTGTGACCAGCGGTTATTCCCCGGAAATAGTCCGCCAGGTGGAAAACATGACCGCCTACGATATGTACGATGTCCTGGTGAATATCGTCTACGGCGCCGAGCCCAAAGAGCGGACGGCCCGGGCTTTCAGCTTTACCTACAAACAGCGCCCCTGGCTTGACACATTGCCTGAAGAAACCAAGGCGGTAATCCTTGCCATCGCCAACCAGTTTATAGACGGCGGCACCGAAGCCTTTGAAAGCGGCGAGATTTTCAATATCCAGGCGGTGCGCAAAGCCGGCGGTATCGAGGCCTTGAAGAAAGGCGGTAACGCCGCCGAGTTGATTCAACAGACGAAGTTGAGGATGTTTGCGGCGTGAAAACAATTGTTAAATTCAGATAATTATTGTATGCTATTAGAGGCAGGAAGAAGATATGTTAGCGGGACATGGATTATATGCTGGTCACAATTCCGGGCAATTTGGAAGATAGTTCTCACGGAGCGCACGGGGAACACGGAGGGAAAGATTGAATCAGGGGAAGATTCTCGCCGGCTGGGAATGGAAACGGCTGGGGGATGTTTGAGGCGTGAGGTATACTATTATATTATTGAATGAGAGGGTGTTATGTTAGCGGTAAATGGTCTATATGTCGGCGGCGATACCGTCAAAATTGAAAAATTGGATGTTCCGATAAATTCAAGTTACAAGGTGATTGTAACGTTTGTAGAACCGGCGGTGGATACGACTCGGGAAACGAAACAGGTTGATTTGGAAGAAGCAGATATGGCAAAACGGCGCGCGGCGTTTGAGCGGTTGAAAAAATATTTCGGAACGCTGCCTGCGGATTTTGACGCTGATAAAGCGCGGTACGAAGCTCTGGAGGAGAAATATGGTCCTTT
>JAISQU010000135.1 GCA_031274005.1 Spirochaetales bacterium | reverse complement strand
ACCATATTCGCCAAAAACGAAAAGCGGTTAAAGGGAAAATAAAACAGGAAGGCGCTTCCCTGCAGGACAAGGATCAGGGAATACAGGCCGTGAAACGCCGCCATCTTCCGGTCCCGGTATGCCTTTTTAACCGCAAAAGCATATACGGCATAGACGATGCCGCCGGCAGTGAACAATACCATCAAAATCAGCGCAATGTTATTGCTCAATTTTTCACCTCCTCCTTGTTTATAAATAAAAAATGCTGAAAAATGTCAAGCGGCGGCAACCTTGATATACGTAAACAAAGCGCCGGCGCGTGTTTTACACGTACCTGTAATTCTGTTTTTTTTCTGTTTTTTTAAGTATTTTAAGAATATGGGTTTCAGAGAAAATTTGAAAGCGGAATTAAGCTATAGAGATATGCTGGTAAAGGAATTAGCCGATCTGGCGGGAATCAGCAAACGCACCATAGACAATTATCTGCGGGAAAACGGTTCCATTCCTTCGGCGGATAACGCGGTCAGAATAGCCTCGGTACTGGGCGTTTCCGCGGAATACCTGGTAACCGGATGCGAAAACCACAGAAAGCAGACTTTTTACAGCCTGCCCCCTGAAACGCGCAGCCTGCTGCAGACTCTTGAGGTCCTTGAGACGGGGGATCGCAAAATTGTCATCAATCTGATAAAATCGCTCAAGGAACGTAAAAACGGCTGATTACCCTCATTGTAAGCGGCGGGACGCTGATCCTTGGTACATGGCAGGGTATATGTAACGAATACGACGGGCCGCGGACACGAAAAGTCCATGTCCGGGTAATGGGGGAATGATCGAAAGACGGGGGCAATTATGGTTGGAAATGTCAGCCTGGAAATGATACGTTTTTTTGGAAAAGACACCAGGCGTATCAGTCATGCGCTCAAGGTATACGCTTACGCGGGTACTATTGCGGAGCTGGAATCTTTCCCTGATTCCCTAAAGGAAACCACGGTTCTTGCCGCTCTTTTGCATGACCTTGGAATTAAAGTCGCCGAGGATAAATATGGTTCCTGCACATACCGGCAGCAGGAAGAGGAAGGACCGCCCGCCGCTCGTGCTATTTTATCCAGGCTTTCGTTCCCTGCCAACATAATTGACAGGGTTTGTTTTCTCATTGCTCATCATCATTCGCCGCAAGCCGCTGAAGATTTGGATTTTCGTGCTCTTTTGGAGGCGGATTTTATTGTAAATTTTGAAGAAGGGGATTTACCGCTTTCTTCTCTTGAAACAACCGCCAAAAAACATTTTAGAACCAAAAGCGGCTTGTCGCTGCTCAACAGTATGTTTTAACAATACGTGCGTAAAAAGGCTGACATCATGCTTTTGTTTATGGTTTTTGCGGAGTGAACAAGATGGGAAAGAAAATTGTAATTTTGAACGGAAGTCCCCGGCCAAAAGGAAACACATCCGGCCTGGTTAAAGCATTTACACAGGGTGCGGAAGAAGCCGGCAATACGGTTGAAACATTTGTTCTGGACAGAATGAACATTCATGGCTGCAAAGGTTGTTTTGGCGGGGGGAAAAATATCGACAGTCCATGCGTTCAAAAGGACGATATGGATAAAATTTACCCTGCATACAGGGAAGCCGATGTAGTTGTTTTTGCCTCGCCGTTGTATTACTGGAATTTAAGCGGGCAGTTAAAAACCGTCATTGATCGTTTGTTTGCAATAGCGGAATGTGACGCAAACTATCAAAGTCCGGTTAAGGCCTGTGTGTTGCTCATGGCGGCAGGCGATCATGATTTCGAAGATGTTACACGGTATTATAATGGCTTTATAAAAAAAATCGGATGGAAAAACCTTGGCACTATTTTGGCGGGCGGTATAAATAATATCGGAGACATTGACGGGAAGCCCGCACTTGAGGAGGCGCGGAAAATCGGCCTTTCAATCTGAACCGGAGAAACGCCTAAAACCGGAAACCAATGTACGCGGCATGATAAAAACAGTATAATGCAAGAATGAAGAACGATCAAAACATGAGGTACAAATTGTTTTTGTTGCTGCTTGCGGTGCTGTCCGCGGCGGGCGGCTGTTCGGCAAAACAGGCTCCTGCTTACGCCGGGCGGGCACAGAGCGCGGATATTATGGCCGAATCGGCTTTGGCGGAGGAAGAAGCGCCGGCGGACCTGCTTGCCGATCCGGTACAGGCCGAAACAGGCAGGAAGCTCGTAAAGCGGGCGAACCTTACGATCCGGACCGATAATCCGGCGGCAGCCGAAAAGCCCATTCTTGACGCGTTGGAAAAATACAGCGCCTATGTATCGTCAACGGATATACGCGAAAATTCCCGCGATTACACGATCCGCGTGCCTTCCGCTTCCTATGAAGCGATGCTGGCCGATTTAAGCGGCATAGGGAGGATCATCTACCGTTCCGAAAACGCCGAGGATGTAACGCTCCGCTATTACGATCTTGAGGGGCGGCTGGCGACAAAAAAAGAACTGCTCGCCACTTACCAGAGTTACCTGGGAAAGGCAAAAAATATCGAGGAAATTCTTTCAGTGGAAGCCCGTATCGCGGAGCTTCAAAGCGACATTGACCGCACGGGAAAGGATCTCCGTACTCTGGGAAATCTGGTGGACTACGCCACCATAACGCTTGAGGTACTCGGCCCGGTAACATCCTCATCATATTCGGCTCCGACTATAGGGGAACGTATTCTTGCGCTTTTCCGCGCTTTCGGTGATTTTGCTTCCGGCGCGCTGGTGGTGCTTGTGGGGATCGTGATCTACGGCATCCCCGTCATCCTGGGCGCGGCCCTGCTTTTCTGGCTGCTCTTTG
>JAISQU010000165.1 GCA_031274005.1 Spirochaetales bacterium | reverse complement strand
ACCCGAAAACGCATTACTCCCGCAATTTTGCTCCGCAAAATTGCGCCGTCTCGAACGTCGGGGGCCATGCGGCAATGGCCCCGCGTTAAGCGCAACAGGCTCCTAGATAAAAACTCTTTTTATGTGCCGTTCCAGGAGATTCTCGGGTACGTTTTGAGCGACGACTTTCTCGTTGTCATCAAGGGCCCTGTAGTAGCGCTCGCCCAGCTCCGCGGCGACTTTGTAGCCGACATGAACAAGCTGACGGAAGTTGAGGTTGTACAAGGGGTTTGACTGCACATGCCTGAGGGTTTGCGCATAGCGCTTTTCATCCCAGGCGTCGACTTCTGCGGGAACGGGAAGCGCGTCTTTTTTGATGTCGATGACGGCGGCGTAGGGCGCGCACAGCTCGTCAAAGCGCTCGTAGGCTTTGCGGTACACTTCTTTCGCAATTACAAGACCCTCTCCCCCCGCGCAGGCAAGGCCGATGATTTCCTCCAGCCAGGTTGTTCCCGCTGTTTTCAGGTGCAGGCCGGCGTTGTGTTTTTTGATGGCCCTGTTAATGGGGCCGTAAATTGAAAACTTGTCGCTTCCCGAATGAACGCTCAGCTTCAGGTTCGCGGGAAGGCCGAACTCTTTGACCGCGAAGGCCAGGACGCACAGGTCTTCGTTAAACTCTTTCTCGAACTGAACGACATCTCCCACATAATCGACGCCCTTGTTAAAGCGTCCGGTAAACTTGGGCGCCACGGTCTGCGCGGGAATGCCTTCTTTCGCTATGGCGGACAGAATAAAGAGCATTTCCGTGGGGCTCTGCGGCAGGTCGGTTTCGTCTATGGAGACTTCCGTCACAAAGTTTCCCTTGCCCTTTTTCTCTTCAACATGGCGGTAAATCTTTCCCGCCTCCTCAATGGCCAGAAGAAATTTGCCGGCCGCCTCTAAAATGGTTTTTTCGGTAATCTCCAGGGGATGATCAATGCCGGGTATGGTGAGTTTTCCGACGAATTTTTTGTTTGCTTCCATAAAAGCCTTGACGCTTTTTTCATCGGCGGGTTTGCCGGAAAAATCCGCCACATCGAGGGTGTAGAAATCGCTCGCGGCAAGAAAGTTGTCAACGGTTTTCAGGCCAATGTGGTCGGCGTCAACATAGTAGGAGTCTTTCCAGCCAAGGGCGGCCACGGCTGCGTCCGCCTCGGCCCTGAGGGAATCCGGATGGGTGTGGATGGTAACATGTTCGCGGTTGGATTTGTTCCACACGGGTATAATATCCGCGCCGAGTTTTTTGGCCGCGATAAGCGCCTCAAGCTGGGCCTTGCCCTGGCGGGTAAAACGGTCGCCCACTCCGAAGGTGTATTTTTCAAGTATTTTCATCGGTTTACATCTCCTTAAAAATTAATTATCCGTGAGCATCGCGAAATAATTTTTTGCGTTGTTATAGCAAATGTCTTCTACCATGCCTCCCAAAAGTTTCATGTCGCCGGGCGCTTCCCCGTCCTCTACCCAGCCGCCTATGACATTGCACAGGATTCTGCGGAAATACTCGTGCCGCGGATAGGACATATAGCTGCGCGAGTCGGTGAGCATCCCCACAAAGTACGCGAGCACGCCTATGTTGGCCAGGGTTCTGATCTGGGCCTCCATGCCGTCCCTCTGGTCGTTGAACCACCAGGCGGAGCCCAGTTGTATTTTGCCGGGAACGCTTCCGTCCTGAAAGCAGCCGGCAAGGGCGGCAAGGGCGGCGTTGTCGTTTTCGTTCAGGCTGTAGAGAACGGTGCGGGGAAGCTGCCGGGAGGCTTCGAGGCAGTCGAAAAACTTTGACAGAGAAGCGGCGATGGGCGCGTCGTGTATGGCGTCATAACCCGTGTTGGGCCCCAGAGATTTGAACATACGCGAGTTGTTGTCGCGCATGGCCGCTATATGAAGCTGCATGGTCCAGCCTCTTTTGGCGTTCATACGGGCAATTTCAAGAAGAACCCCTGTGCGGATGGCGTCCGCTTCCTCCGGGCCGGGATCCTGCCCCGCGCGGACTTTCGCGAACGCGGCCTGGAGCTGTGAATCCGGGGCAAAGCCGGCAAGGGGAACAAGAAGGGCGTGGTCGGTAAGGCGGCTTCCGTTTTCGTGGAAGTACGCGTGCCGCTTGTCCAGCGCGTCGATAAGATCGCGGTAAGTTTTGATTTCTATGCCGGCCGCCCTGCCCAGGGTATCAAGGTACGCGGCATAGGAGGCGGCGTTATCCACGGCCATGGCCTTGTCGGGCCTGTAGGCGGGCAGCATCTTTGTTTTCATGGAAGAGTCCGCGGCAACCTGTTTGTGCCAGCCAAGGTCGTCGGCGGGGTCGTCGGTGGTACATACCAGCTTTACCCTGAACTTTTCCATAATCGCGCGCGGGGTAAAATCAGGCCGGCCAAGAAGGGCGTTCGCCTTTTTCCAGATCTCGTCCGCGGTTTGCGGCGAGAGCGTGAGGCCGCTGATGCCGAAGTACCTTTTGAGTTCCAGATGGGTCCAGGGGAAGATGGGGTTGCCTATTGTTTTGGGAACTGTGCGCGCCCACGCCTGAAACTTCTCTTCGTCGGAAGCGCCGCCTGTAATAAACTTTTCGTCCACTCCCGCCGCGCGCATAAGCCGCCACTTGTAGTGGTCGCCCTTGAGCCAGATGTCGGTAAGGTTTTTAAAGTTTTTGTTTTCCGCGACTTCCTGAGGCGGAAGGTGGCAATGGTAATCGAAAATGGGCATGTTTTTCGCGTGGGAATGAAACAGGTCCTTCGCGGTTTTTGAAGACAAAAGAAAATCTTCGTTCAGGAAATCGGCCATGGTTATCTCCTTATTTTATACATTTGACGCACAGCGATCACTCTTTTCAGATTATATCGAAAAATACAGGCTGTCAACCAGCCGAGATGCGGTTCGCATAAGCGAACCGCATCTCGGCGCCGGAAATTGCGGTGAGGGTCACAAGTTCTCTTCAGGCTTGACCGCAAAACTCCTGGTTAAAACGCAATTGCGCAGCAATTGCCGGATTGTTATGTCCCATCCGCAATTTCCGTGATAGCATGCCCGCCGCAGGCGGGCGGAAATTGCGGTGGGAGTCACCAGTACGCTTCAGGCGTGTCACCAAAGCTCCTGGTTAAAACGCAATTGCGAAGCAATTGCACTTTCGGGCTATCTCCCTTCCGCAATTTCCGTGATAGCATGCCCGCCGCAGGCGGGTGGAAATTGCGGTGAAAACCGCCAGTGCGCTTCACGGTTGTCACCAAAGCTGGTGAATATAACGCAATTGCGAAGCAATTGCCGGATTGTTATGCCGCTTCCGCACATTTCCGTGATAGCGTTCCCGCCGCAGGCGGGCGGAAATTGCGGCCAGCCCGTCTTCGACTTTTTCGACTTGGCGGTTAGAATTCTTTTCTTATGTGAACCGGTTCCAAAATGACACCATTTTTTGAAGTCCGTGGGGCGCAAGGGATTGAAGGGGCGCGAAGTGGCCGCGCCAGCGGCGGAACCCCCGGAAAGC
>JAISQU010000163.1 GCA_031274005.1 Spirochaetales bacterium | reverse complement strand
AATCATTCGCGCGCATTTTTGCTTCGCAAAAACCGGGCTTTCCGGGGGTTCCGCCGCTGGCGCGGCCGCTTCGCGCCCCTTCAATCCCATTGCGCCCCACGGGCTTCAAAAAATGGTTTCATTTTGGAACCGGCTCACATAAAAGAAGATTCCGCGGTAATTTCCAGCTTTCACCGTGATGATATTGCCAGGCTGTTTGCCCAGCGGACGAAAGAGACCGGCCAGCGGATAAGCGGCGAAGCCTTGGATTATGTGTATGACCAGTCGAAAGGCCAACCCTGGATTGTTAACTCTTTATTTAAACGCGCTACCATGCGGGTTTTAGACGAAGAGAGCAGGGAAACGGTAAGCCGGGAACATCTTGAGCAGGCGCGGGAACAGATGATCGCCGCCCGTGAAACCCATTTGGAGGCTCTGGGCGCGCGCCTTCGGGATCCGAGAATCAAATATGTGGTAGAAGCGATTATTACCGGCGAGGCCGACCCGTCCATAGGGCGGATGAACCCGGATGTGGAACTGGCCATTGATTTGGGGCTTATTACATGGGACAGCGAAACGGGATTTACCCTGGCCAATCCGCTCTACGCGGAAATACTGACCCGGTATTTAAACTCAGGCTACCACGACAGCCTTCCGCCGCCGTCTTCATGGCAATGGAAGAAGCCCGACGGGTCTCTGGATCTGGATACTCTTATGAGAGAATTCCAGGGTTTCTGGCGCAAACATTCGGAGATCTGGGAGCAAAAAGCGGACTACACGGAAGCCTTTCCTCATTTGCTCTTAATGGCCTTTTTGCAGCGGATTCTTAACGGCGGCGGGCGGATTGAGCGGGAGTACGCCGCGGGCCGGGGCCGCATGGACTTGGCTGTGGAATATGGCGGGCAGTGGTACATTATTGAGGATAAGCTGGTACGCTCCTGGGACACCCCGGAATCGGTAAGGGAAGAAGGCCTGCGGCAGATTGAAATGTACCGCGATAAAATAGACGCCGCCGCGCCCGCCTGGCTGGTTATTTTTGACAGGCGGCCCGAGGTAAAACAATTGCCCTGGGAAACGCGGCTCGGCTGGACGGAAGAAGGCAGGGTGAGGGTGGTGGGCTGCTAATGGGAACTTTTATATGCTGAAAAATGCTATTACTCCTATCCTTGACGAAGTGCGGCGGACTCTATCCGCGGCCGAGCGAAAGCAGGGAGAGCTTTTGTGGGGCGACAGGTGTGTTATTTTATCCCAATCGCCTGTGGCTGTTGAATTCCTCCTGAGCGGTGATGGCGGCAGCAAAGATACCGAATACCAGCTTCGCGTCGAGGAGGGGTGTATTATCCCGGCAAGGGACGGCAAAATCGCGGACTGGGACCGATACTCTTACGCCTGTCTTTTGCGGTACGAAGACGAATTGAAACAACTGAATCCAAAAGAAAAGGGCGAATATAAAAAATACAGCCGCGCGGGCATGATAAAGCGCGTTCTTGATGAACGCAGGGTAAAAGCCGAAAAAGCGAAATACAGGATAGAGTGGGCGGCAAATATATACGGCGACCATATCCTGATCAACGAGACGGGCGCCCGGTACGTCGTTTTTCTGCGCGATTTTGACAAGGAAACCGGTTATAGCGACAGCGCCGACGCCGCCTTCAATAAACTCGGCACAACCAAACACATCATGTACGCTTTTAATCAGTTGAAAGCGGATAAAGCCTTATACGACCGGCTGGACAAGAGCTTTCCTTTTATTGAAATATACTGCGACCCCTTAAACGATTATAAAATAAGCTGGTTTTATCCCCGCGAACTGCCGCCGGACGAAAAGGAGTTAATCTCGGCTTTTTTCGGAAAGAGGACCTTTCTTGAAGAGAAACAGGTAAAGTCGTTTTTACAGTTTATTGAGAAAGCCGCGGATTTTGAAAATATTTGTATCCGCCCCGAGGTTCGCGAAAAGGTAGAACGCTGTTACGAGGAAATACTGCTTGCCGATTTAAAAGAAAAATCGAAAGTGGATTTTTCCTGCATCAAGGCGGATCTTTTTCCTTATCAGAAAGAAGGCATTAATTTCGCGCTTTTCCGCAAGGCAGCCGTTATCGCGGACGAGATGGGCCTGGGTAAAACCATACAGGCCATAGCGGCCGCCGTATTGAAAAAACAGATTTTCGGATTCCGGAAAACCCTGGTTGTGTGCCCGGCAACGCTCAAGTCCCAATGGAAAAAAGAGATTGAAAAATTTACACAGGAAAAAGCCTTAATTCTTTCCGGGCTGCCGCGGCAGCGGGCGGCGCAATACCTGGACGAGGGGTATTTCTTTTTTATTGTTAATTACGAAACTGTTTTGCGGGACAGCCGCGCCATTAACGACGCCGATTTTGATTTTCTTATTTTGGACGAAGCGCAAAAAATAAAAAATTATGAGACAAAGACGGCCTCCGCGGTTAAACGGCTGAAGGCAAAACACACGCTGGTCATTACCGGCACGCCCATTGAAAACCGGCTTATCGATATTTATTCGATTATTAACGCCATTGACCCCTATTATTTGGGGCCTTTGTGGGAGTTTTCCTACCAGCATTGTCTTTTTGACATTGAAAAACCGAATAAGATAAACGGTTATTATGATCTGCAAAAATTAAACGCCCTGCTTTCGAATATATTGATACGCCGGGAAAAAAAGGAGGTGTTGAGCCAGCTTCCCGATGTCCAGCAGAAGGATGTGCCTGTTGATCTTTCTCCTCTGCAGGAGGAATTTCACGCCTCCTACATGAAGGCCATAGCGAAGATTATTCAAAAGAAATTTTTAACCCCCTACGATTTGCAGAGATTGACTTTGCTGCTCAACAGCGCCCGGATGGTGTGCGATTCTACATTTCTGGTTGATGACAAAACGCAGGATTCCCCCAAATTAATTGAGCTGAAAGATATTTTATTTGAAAAGCTGGACATTAAAAACACTCCCCGCAAGATTATAATTTTTTCCGAATGGATAAAAATGCATAAGCTCATAGGGGATATGCTCAGGAAGCACGGCGTTGGTTTTACCGAGTTAAACGGCAAGGTTCCGGTAAAAGCGCGGGGGGACTTAATAAAGAGTTTTGAGAATAACCCGGAATGTAAGGTTTTCCTTTCTACCGAGGCGGGCGGCGCGGGGCTTAATTTGCAGGCCGCGGACATTCTTGTCAACTTTGAACTACCCTGGAATCCGGCAAAGAAAAATCAGCGCATCGGGCGCATAGACCGGTTGGGGCAAAAAAGCAACAAGCTGTTGATTTACAACCTTATTTCCCGCGATTCAATTGAGCAGCAAATCGCCGCCGGGCTTCTGGTAAAACAAAGCCTTTTCGAGAGCGTTCTCTCCGGGGGCAATACCTTAAATTATGTCGATTTTTCGAAAAAAGGCCGTTCCCAGTTTATTCAGCAGCTTGAGGCGCTGGTTACCGCTCAGGAAGAACCCGCCGCAGAAGAAGCTGCGGACACACAATTTACCGGCGCGCCGCTGCCCGGGATAACCGAAGCCCCCGCCAAAGCGCCTCCCGCGGAAAAAGTTCAGCAGATGGAACAGGTTTTGCAAAACGGTATGCAGTTTCTCGCGGGCCTTTTTAAAATGTCTACCGGCTCGGACTTGAACCCTGGAAATCAGAAAATTGAGATCGATGAGAAAACCGGCGAAGTGGTTATGCGCTTTAAGTTGATGTAGGAAGCGGGCAGTATGCGCCTGAGTGACAGTGAACGGGGCGCCCTTATCGGGGCTGTTAAGGCTGTAGACGTAGACGCGCAGGTTTGGTTATTTGGTTCCCGGACAGATGACTCCAAAAAAGGCGGCGATATTGATGTGGCCATCCTCTCTAAAAAGATAGGGCTTGCCGAACGGATGAGAATACGCAGAAATATTACCGACAGAATTGGAGATCAAAAAATAGACCTTGTGGTATCCGCCGATGGTTCGGATCCTTTTTTCCGCCTGGCTGTTGAGACCGGAGTCCGGTTAGATGAGTGACGCGGCTCTTATGGTTCTCAAAAACAATCTGAAAAGTTTTTCTTCAAGTTTGGTATGGCTGCGCCGCTCTTATGATGCCTGTAAAGGCATAGGGATAAAAGACTCTTACACGCCGGAAGAATTTGATTCGTTTGAGAATCTGACTTCACGTTATGCCCGCACTACGGATTTGTTGGCAGGTAAATTATTACGCAGCATTGACGCGGTAGAATTGATAAACAGCGGCAGTATCATTGACGCCGCGCATGGCGCGGAAAAACGGGGAATTATTGAATCGGTTTCGGAGTTAAGGGATCTAAAGGACCTTCGCAATGAAATTGCCCACGAATACGAAACCGAAGACCTCTCGGCATTTTTTTGCGAGGTCCTTAACGCCGCCGGACGGCTTTTTGCCATTGCGGATCGGGCGCTAAAATACTGTGAAAAGTATCGGGTTGAAGATTGAATCAGGGGATAAAAAATCGGAATCGGGACGTTTAAACTTTATGGCGCGTGGAATAAAAGTTAAATCCCATGTATAATCCCCCGGCTTTGCCGGGGGACCCACAGAGTTTGACAATTCCGGGATTATAAAAAAACCTCCTGTCACGTGAACCGCTTCAAAGTTCTGCGAACAGGAGGTAAAAGTGCAAGACAAAAACAGTCTAGAGCACAGCGTATGGGACTGCAAGCACCATGTAGTGTGGATACCAAAATGCCGCAGAAAGATCTTGTACGGGCAGTTGCGAAAGTATCTGGGTAAGAGACTGCATGAGCTGGCTCAACAAAAGGAGAGTAAAATACTGGAAGGTCATATGTGCGTCGATCATATCCATATGCTCATCCAGATCCCGCCCAAATATGCGGTAGCCCAGGTAATCGGCTATATTAAGGGGAAAGCGCAATAGCGATAGCCCGAAATTACATGGGTAAAACCAGCGCTACGGGGCAACAGTTCTGGGCGCGCGGGTATTATGTGTCGACAGTGGGCCGGAACGAAGAAGTGATTAAGAAGTATATCCAGGAACAGCAGACAGGAGACTGGAACAATTAGCCTTATTTAAAGACGAGTAGGGCAGATGCCGCCTTTAGGCGGCCCATAAACAAACCGCTTTGAGCGGTTCACAAAAACAAGCCCCCGGCTTTGCCGGGGGTGTCTGACT
>JAISQU010000152.1 GCA_031274005.1 Spirochaetales bacterium | reverse complement strand
AAGAAAAAGAAGGAAAAACCGTGGTATTCCCTGTTTTTATCTCAAATCTTACAAATTACCTGGATATAACAAGGTAAAACCCGGGCTTCCAGCAAAAACTTCTTCGACTTTTTCGACTTTGCGGTTAGAAATTCCTGAAATATGTAATCAATCATCGAGTTATGGGTCAAGTTTAGCCTGAAGGGCGGGGTATGGACCCGCTTGCGAATCAAAAGATCAACCACGAAAAGCACGAAAGACACTAAAAAAAGGCATAATGAAAGGATTACGGGTAAAAATTTCGTACTTTTCGTGTCTTTCTTGGTTATAAAATATCCAAAGTAAACGCATAGGTTAAAATTCCCGCTCTTTTAGCCGGCCCTTCTCTTTACATAATACCCCGCGTTTTCGTATTTTACGTCCACATAGTCGCGTTTTTCCGCGGAGAAAATAAAGTCCTTCAGGCGTTTGTAGCCCAGCGCGCCATAATCGACAAAACGGTCCGAAAGGCGGGTGCTTATGGAACCCAGCGAATGGAAATCCTTGCCTTTTTCCTTTGTCAGCTCGTCCAGTATGCCGCACAGCGTTTCAAAAGCAGCCGTGAGCGGCGTCTTCTGCGGCGTTACCGCGGGGCTTCCCTGCGATTCGTACAATTTAAGATAGGTGGCCTGATCGTCTTCCACAAGCTGAATAAATTTTTTATCGCAGGCGGAGTTCACAAAATCCACCCAGGACTTAAAACCGCAGGATCTCTCGTCAAAAGAGGGATTCAGGATTTTCAGCTTAACCTTGACAGCCCCCATGCCGGGCTTCTTTTTGTTTTTTTCCATCTCATGTACAGCTTCCACAAGAAGTCTGTATGCGGATTCTTCCGAAGGCGCTTTTTCCGTCGCCGGACCGGCCTCAGGTTTCACGCGGCGCGATTCGGGCCCCCTCCTCCTGCCCCGCCTCTGGCGCTTGGCTTCTTCGGCCGCCTCCGCTTCTTCGGCGGCTTCCGCGGCCTCGCCGGGAATAATCTCGCGGTAATCCTTGAAAGAATCCGCAAGAGACAAAAGCTCCTCGCTCGCGTTACTCGAATTGCAGATGATATGTATGCCCTTGCCGTTGCGCCTGAGGGTATGAAGAAGCGGGCGGAAATCCGCGTCGCCCGTAATCAAAACAATTTTCGACAAGTGCGGGTACTGGTAGATAAGTTCCACCGCGTTGGTTATAAGCGAAATATCGGCGCTGTTTTTGCGCGAAACAGGAATATGAATCAGCTCAAAACCGTTCTCCGACAAAAGATGAGACAGCCGCGCGAGGTTTCGCTTTGTCCAGTCCCCGTACACGCGGCACACGGTGATGCGCCCCAGCTCCTGGGTAAACTCCAGAAGCCCCTCGACAAACTGCGAGTTCGCACTGGGCGTAACATTTTCTATGTCCCACAGTATCGCGACGCTGCTGTTCGAAAAAAAATCTTCACTCACAGATTAAAAACTCCTTTCATGCCGCCGGGAATAGTATACATGATTTTTTTCGCGTTGTCACCGAATAAGCCCGACTCCAGATTCGGCCCGTGAATTTTCTCAAGACAGCCAACAGGATCACAGGACGCCGCAGTGAGGATTTTCTCAAAAACCTCCGCGGCCGCGCCGGCCTGGCGGACAACCTCGCCCCGGAGGCTCTCAACGCTGTGCTCATAGTACACGCCTGAGACAGGGTTACGGTATTTGAAGGTTTGGTTAAAAACAGAGGTAAGCCGGTAATAGGATTTCTGATAAAACGAGGGAATAAAATGACGCAGCCGCGGAACCAGCGCCCCCGCAAGACGCGCCGCCGTCCTTCCCCGGAAGGTCCAGAAAAAAGCCTGCGTGGACTCGTAGCGCTTCAGGCAGATTTTCAGGGCTTCCCTGTTGTAATCCGCTCCGCCGAAACTCATAAAACCCAGCAGCTTCAGAAAAGCCCCCCTGTCCATCTCCATGCCGGCCGTCAGGCGCCGCAGACGCAGCGGCAAATCGCGGGGCGCAAGAACATCGCATACGTACAAATCAAGAACAGTCTCGAACAAATAGTGATTGTACAGGGCCTGCTGCGTCCCCTTGCCCGCGCAGTACAGAACAAGGGGGTGAAAAACCGAATCGGCGGCGACATGGCAGGCGTACCCGAACAAAAACGCCCACAGCGCTTCGGCAAGATTGTTTCCGCTTTCGTCCGGCCATACGCCGTGCTGCAAAACCGCGGCATACACATCAGCCGTTTCAGCCAGAATAGCCAGCGTATCGCCGCCCTCCGATCCGTGAAGAACCATCGCCGCTTCGCGAAAGCTCTTTTGCTCCGGGCCGTGCGCATAGTAGAAAAGAAAATCAGGCCCCACCGAACCAAGAAGAAAAATGTTTCTATTCCGCTTAAGAAGCCCCGCCAGAACCGGAGTCCTCAGATTCGCCAGAACTTCACCGGCAAGCCACCAGTGAGTTATTTCTTTCGGCACTTTGGCGCGCGCAGGTTCCCTTAGCCTGCCCAGATCTGCCGTCCGCCGTCTACGCGGATGACCTGCCCGGTTATATACGAACCGCCCTCAGGCGAAACAAGAAACTCCACCGCCCTGGCAATCTCAACCGGCCAGCCGTAACGCTCAAGAGAAGCCTGGTTCATCCTCTCATCCTCAAGCGGCCGGCTCGCCTTGAACCTCTCCGACAGCGTATCCCCCGGAGCCACAACATTCACATGAATCCCGTGAGGCCGCAGCATCGCCGCAAGGCAGCGCGTGTACTCGTGCACAGCGGCCTTCGCCGAAGCATAAATCGCCGCCCCCACAAGACCCGCCATTCCCGCGATACTGCCTATATTCACAACCCAGCCCTCCCTGCGTTCTATCATCGCCGGCACAGCCTCCTTGCATACATTGATGCACGTCATAACATTACGGTCAAAAATAGTACGCACCTCCTCATAAGGAAGAAAAAGAGCGTCGTTGCCCTCAACAATCTTCCCCGCGTTAGCTCCCGCCGCTCCCGCAGACCCTGTATCGCCCCCCGCGTTGTTAACAAGAATATCTATATGCCCAAGCTCGTCTCTTATCTGTTTTACCAAATCCTTTACCACATCAACCCTGGTCAGATCCCCCGCCACGCATATGGCCCTGACCCCGTTCTCCTTCGCAATCTTTTCCGCCACCGCGGCCAGGGAATCCCCTTCCTTAAAATACGCCGACGAGTTCATCGTTGACCCGTGAATAACCACATTCGCCCCTGCCCCGGCAAGCTGCGCGGCAATCGCCTGACCCAGCCCCCGGCTCGAACCCGTAACCCAGGCCGTTTTGCCCGCAAGATGTTTTTCCGTCATATTTCCACTCCTTATTGAAATAGCATTCATTTACCCGCAGGAAAACACTATATCCCTTTATGGTTCACCTGTCAAAGGCGGCAGGCGATTTCCCCCGCATCGGCGGGGGAAATCGCCGTCTTCTCTTTTCCCATAAAACCCGCTATGCTTTTTCCATGCTGTATTTTATGACACTTTCAATTTTGTCAGGGGTTTTGCTGCCCCTGGCCCTTCCTAACGAACTGTTTTCTTTCGGATTCCCCCTTCTGGGATGCGTTTGCCTGGCGCCGTATTTTTTTGCCCTGGCCCGCTGCCAAACCTGGAAAAAGGCCGCGCTGTGTTCCGTGCTTTTCGCGCTGGTCTCAACGCCTTTGGGCAGCTTCTGGCTTGCTTTTTTCAAGGACTTCGCCTTTCTGACCATAGGCTCGGTTACCCTGGCCTACTCTGTGCTCTTTATCGGCTACGGAACTGTCCTGTGGAGGTTCTCGCGGCCCGGCCTCTGGCGGCCGTTTCTTATCGCCGCTTTCTGGACGTTTTACGAGTTCATAAAATCCACAGGCTACTTTGCCTACCCCTGGGGCCTTATTGCCTATCCCATCAACACCCTGCTCCCCCTTCTGCAAATAGCCGACATCGCCGGCCTCTGGCCGCTCTCTTTTCTCATGGCCTTTATCAACGCCCTCGTGTCGGAAAGCCTGATACGGCTAAGAGCCTGTTCAAAATCTCCTTATAATTCGGAATTTGGGCGCATTTGCGGCGTAAAACGCCGCAAACCGGGCTTTTCGCTCCAATCTTTTGGCTGCGCCAAAAGGATTTCCGCTTC
>JAISQU010000209.1 GCA_031274005.1 Spirochaetales bacterium | reverse complement strand
TAGGGCAAAACGGCCCGGCGTATACGAAAACCCTGCCGTTATATTCCGGCAACCTGCCTTTAGGCAGGTTGTACGCCGGCTTTTCGCTCCAATCTTTTGGCTACGCCAAAAGGATTTCGGCCCTTCGACCTTTGTATACGGCAAGGGTTTTATAGGGCCTCTTGCCCTGTTGCTGCATTCTCCACAACACGCTTGCGCGTGCGTGTGTTTGGGCATGCTTCAATCCCTTGCGCGCCCGGGGGAGGGAGCAAGATATTAAACAGGCTCTCAGCAATTTTAAATTAGACGCTATAGCGAGCCTGGACACTTTCACGGAAATGTGCGGAAGGGGCATAACCAGCAGTGCAATTGCTGCGCAATTGCGTTACATTCAGCAGCTTGTGTCGACAAGCCTGAAGAGCACTGGTGGCCTTTACCGCAATTTCCGGTCGGGACTTTTCCCCAAGCCTCTGGCTTGGGGAAAAGTCCCTTTACAATCACGCCTGTTTGTATCACAATAGTTAAGAGTGATATATGAATATTAAAATAATGAAAAAACTTTTTTTTCTGATGCTTCCCGCGCTTCTGGCGGGCTGCGCGACTCTGGGGCCGGGCGATATTCCGGCGCAGTCTGAATGGGAGAGTCCGGAGCCGTTTACCCTTGAGATGGGGGCCGATGTTTTTCAACTGCGGCTGGATCTGGTGCGCGAAAAGCAGACCGCCGTAGCCTCAACTATTACAATCTCCGACGGGAGCTATAAACGCAGAGACGAATTTGTACCGTACCATTATTTGGGCACATATATCGGTAACGGTCTTTTTCTGGATATTAACGGCAATATTACGGTGGATATTATCCGGCTTTTGGGTTTTGACAGTGTGTACGGTTTCAGGCTGCACAGGACAGAGCGGGGGGCTCTTGACGCGCCGGCGGAGATGAGCAGGGAGGGCGCCAAAATAACGATAGACGAGGGGAACTGGGGCAGCGACGCTATTGTGGCCGAGATGAGCGGGGACGGCTTTACGGTAAAGACCAGCAGTTTTTTTTCTCCGGATAAAATTGAAGACAGCGGCGACCGGATAGATTTTATCCCCTCCGGACTGTTTTCCGAGTTCCGCACGGCTTCCATTGTGCAGGACGACGCTGTCACGCGGGGTTCCACAAGCTACAGGGTGGAACAACTGGACGAGAATACGCTGAGCCTGAACAATCTTTACCGGATCATCAGGGAAGATGACAGGATTCTGCTCAAGGGCCGGGGGGGCACGCTTCTTATGACGATAGTTAAATCGGGCGACCGCTATGTGTATTTCCGTTCTGATTCCTATGGCTCCTGGATAGAGAAACTTCCCGGCGTGATTCGTATTTCCGACAACGGCAGCATTACCGAGTATACCTACGAGGTGGATGCCCAGCCGTTTAAGCAGCAGTCTCCGCGCCGGCAGGACGCGGAAGAGGATCAAAGGAGCAGCAGGGCAAAGGCCGGAAGGGTAAAAACCGAAAAGAGGGTCGAAAGGAACACCAGGCGGGACGCGAGTTCTTCGTTACCCCCGAATTGATCGGCAAGGATGGACATATTGGCCGCGACGGGCATGGCTGAAAGTATGACAGGTACGCCCAGAAGATAACCGGAAAAGGCCAGAGCCCGCAGAATGGCAAATACGGTGAGGGGAATTATCGCGAGGCGGAAAAAGACGCCGACGTAGACAGCAATCCCTTTCCACAGTTCGGCCGGCCTCATGTGGGTGAGCAGCGAACCGATGACAAGCATAGACAGGGGAGTCGTCAGGCCGCCCAGCATTTCTATGGGCCTTCCGAGGATGAGGGGCAGGCGGAAGGGCATGAGGAACAGTATAACGGCGATAATGCCGGCCAGCACGCCCGGATGCTTCCAGGGGATTTTGCGCTTTTCTCCCGACCGGTCCGAGGCGAAGACCATAAACCCTATGCCTACGGTAAAAGTGAGCAGGGGATAGGGAATATTGAAAATGACTCCGTAGAAAACAGCCTCGCGGCCCAGAAACGCTTCAAGGACAGGAAACCCCATAAAGCCGGTATTCGAGAAAACCATCAAATACCGGTATATCGCCGCATCGCGCCTTTCGGCCCGCAGAATTTTGGGGACAAGCCAGGCAAATACGGCGTATAACAGATAGCACCCCGCCATGATGCAGAACATCAGGAGCGCGTCGGTCAGTCTTTCCCGTGAAAAACTGATTTGGAGAGACGAAACCGCCAGCGCGGGCAGGGAAACATTGACAATGAAACGGGAAAACCCGCGGGTTACCGCCAGATCCAGAACGCCGGTTTTTCGCAGCGCGTAGCCCGCGATAATCAGGACAAAAAGAACCGCGACCTGTATAAATGCAGATAAAAACACCACCTCACGACTATACACACGGAGCCTGAGCGCGTCAAACGGGTTTACCTGTGCGGCAATTCAAACAGAACGTTTACAACCGCGGATAAAGAAGTTCACTCGCGACACGAGGGACTCGAACCCCCTACCTGCTGCTTAGAAGGCAGCTGCTCTATCCAGATGAGCTAGTGTCGCACAATCGGGATGACTGGACTTGAACCAGCGATCTTCTGCTCCCAAAGCAGACGCCTTAGCCACTAGGCTACATCCCGCTATTTTAAAAAATTTCGTTTAGTATACCCATAAACGCCCCCTGCCGTCAATGTACCCCTTGACCTGCCGCGGCCATTTTTCTATAATTTCTTTATATCATAGTTGGTACATAGGAATCCAAGAGCTTTGCTGGTTCGTTATAGTGCTGCCGTCAAAGGACAGGTTCACAAAAAAGCGGTTGTTTATACCGCGAAGGAACATTCTATTCCCCGCTCGGACATTGACCCGGATGCGGCGCGTATTGTCAAGCGGCTGCGCTCCATGGGACACGAGGCGTATATCGTGGGCGGCGCGGTGCGCGACCTTTTGGCGGGGAAGAAACCCAAGGATTTTGATGTTGTTACCGATGCTGCCCCCCGGCAGATAAAACGCATTTTTCGCAATTCGCGTATCATCGGCAAGCGCTTCCGGCTTGTGCATATTTTTTTTCCTGACAAGATTATCGAGGTTTCCACGTTTCGGGCTTTGGCGGAGGGCGAGACAAATGTTTTCGGCTCCATAGAGGAGGATGTACAGCGCAGGGATTTTACGCTGAACGCTTTGTACTATTGTCCGATTGAGGGCATCATCATTGATTACATAGGCGGCGTAAAGGATATCCGAAAGAAAAAGGTCGCGCCGCTTATTCCCCTGCGGCGGATTTTTACCGAAGACCCCGTGCGGATGATTCGCGCCGTCAAGTATTCGGCGGGCCTGGGGTTCGGCCTGCCTTTTTTGACGCGGCGAAAAATCAAGGCCCAGGCTTCCCTGCTGGAAGGAATCTCAGGTTCGCGCCTTACCGAGGAGCTTTTCAAGATTCTGCAATCGGGCAAGTCCGCCGTTATTTTCCGGGAATTATACAATCTTAATCTTTTGAAATATTTTCTGCCGGCCCTCGACGGGTGCATCAGGGAAACCGCCGAAAATTTCCGGGATTCTTTCTTCGCGACTTTGCAGGCCCATGATGATTCAATCCGCTCCGGCATGGAACGAACTTTCCTGCTGGCGCCGCTTATTCAGGATTACGTTAAGGCGCTGCTGAAAAAAGCGGGCTCCCCTAAACCGCTTTTCAAGGATGTATATAGCGCGGTCAAGAAAATGATGCAGCCCCTTGTGCCCGCGAACAGGGATATTGACATGGCCCTTATTCCGTTTTTTCGCCGGAAAAAACAGCCGCGGACGCAGCGCAGACGGCCCGCCTCCGGAACCTCCGGGCAGCCAAATGCCCGCGCCGGCCAGTCCGGCGCTTCGGGGCCTATGCAGCATCAGCCCTCCCCCAAAAGCCAAAGCGCCTCCCCGCCTTCGCCTCAGCGTACTATCGTTTAATGCGTTTGGATAAATCTTCCGCCCGTTGTTTGTACGCGGGGTCCGCATCGCCGGCCTTTTTCAGGCAGTCCAGGGCCGCGTCGGGGCGGTCATCTGCCAAAGCGTTTATTCCCATGGCGTAGTAAATAAGAGCGGGCCCCGCGCCTTTTTCCAGCGCGGCGGCATATTCCCTGTCCGCTGCGGCGTAGTCTTTGCGCGCGTAGTGGATCAGCCCCAGATAATAATAGGGGACAAAATTGTTTTCATCCAGCTTGAGCGCTTCCTGAAAAGCCTTTTCCGCTTCTTCAAGGCTGTTGGCGGAATACAGGTCTATCCCGCTTTGTACGAGCGAGCGGAAAGACTTGCGGGACTCTATATAGCTGACAAAATCCGCGGTCAGAGTCCGCTCGTTGTACCATTTGAAAACCCTCTCGTAGACGGTATCCTCGTTTTCCTCAAGTGTCGCGGGAACCTGAAGGGCGGTAATCGAGTCCCACAGGAGGCGCGAGTAGTTCACATCCGTGGTATTTGTCAAAAATGAGACGACCCCCCATGCCTGCGGATAAAAAATCTCAAGATTGTCCCGCACTCCGTCCGCGTCGATTTTCATAAGATCCTGCAGAGGCAGAAGTTTTTCTCCTTTGTTGGCGGCCATGGCCTTGAGGGTGTCGAGCCAGGCAAGATTCTCCTGGTATTGAACCTGTCCTGTGGCGGGGTCAAAAACCGTACTTTCGAAAAAAACCGCGAAACCTTCCCGAATCCAGAGGGGCGGATTCTGAATAAAAGCCCGGAGAAACTGTATAAAAGCCTGGTGATTCAGGGCAAGGCGGAAGGTGGTTTGTTCTCCGGAGTATCCCACAAGCTCGCACCTCACGGGGTCTGTATAATGCAGATACGTAAAATCGTCCCGAGACCTGGGCACAAAGCGGTGCAGGTACTCGTCATAGCGCTGCTTGTTCGCCATGATGCGCACCTTGAGTTTGCCGGGAAGTTTTGCCGGATCAAAACGAAAAAAAGAGTTGTACAGGTCAAAAAGCGCGTCAAGGTTTTTGCCTATCTGCAGCGCGTGTTCCTGCGAAACCTCAGACGTAATCTGGTAATGGTTCGAGGCGGCTTCGTACACCGCCGGGCTTTGTGCAATAACGGCAAGCGGCGCCAAAAACAATAAAAATATGGGCAGCGCGGCTTTTTTCATGGCTCATCCTCCGAGAAAATTCTTTCAACAATGAGACTCGAGGGGAACCCGGCCGGGTTTCCGAACAAGTCTTATATCCCTATGTTATACTATCGATAGTTACGTTCAATTCCTGAATCATGATTCCTGTAAATCTTTCAATACTTGTCACAATGTAGTTCTGCAGTTCGTTGATATTGGGAATAAGCTCCATCCCATAAGGTACGGAAATCGCCAAATCTATGTGATACGAGGGGCCGTCGTTTTTTATAGTGACCTTTTTCAGCTTGATTTGCCTGTTATTTTCCTGCAAACAGTGCAAAAGCATCTGCGTCAGGGCCGATTCGGACAGGGTTACCTCGCCTTTTTTGCTGAACTCCGGCCTTATAACCGATTTTTCGAAAACCTGCTGACCCCCCAGGCCAAACTGCTGCTTCAGGAAAATTTTGATGGAGTCGGCCATTGTTTTGGGGTAATTGCGTTTGACCTCGATGGACGGAACAGGGATAATGTGCCTGCCGTGGACGTTTCTGTGGTGCAGCGCCGTCTGGATTTCGTCTTCGGTCGCGATATCCTCAATCTGGATAATCTTACCCGGCGGAGGCAGCCGCAGCGTTTCGGCGATCTTGCGCACCATGCCTTCGGATGTCCCGATAATGAGAATACGCCGGAATTTTTGTTTTTCAAGGCATTGCGTAACTTCCTGCCTGTGCGCCCTGTCATGAAAGACCGCCGTCTTGACCGCCGCCATATAGGAGGTTTCTTTCTTCGCGGACCTTCCCGCGATAATTTTCTGGTCCCGAATCAGAAGTCCGTCGTCGATAATCAGTTCTATACCGTACTTCTGGGCGAGCAGTTTTGCCCGGAAACTCTTGCCTGTTCCGCTTTTGCCTACCAGCGCGAAAACCTTTACACCCTTCAGAAGCCAGACAAGATGCCTGTACGCGTTTTTCATCTCTTTTCCAAGTGTACCTGTTCAGGGCGGGCTTGGACAAGGGATCGCTCATGAGATGCCCAACCGGGGCAGGGTGTCTTCACACTTTTCTTTTCCGGCGCTATACTTTCCGCCGCAATGGACCGCAAGGAAAAAAAAACAACAGTTGTCAACCGGGAACGCATTCTGAACACAGCGGCCCGGCTCATCAAGGAAAAGGGTGTTTCCCGCATCAGCCTTGCCGATATAGCCGAGGCTGCGAAAATCAGCAAGGGGACGCTCTATTATTATTACCCCTCAAAGGGAGAACTCATCTTTGACATAACCGAGCAGAGCATGAACCAGATGACGCAAAAAATTCTCGGCTGGGTCGAAAGGAGCCGTGAGGCGACATCCGCCGCGGATATACTGAAAATCGTATTCGACACGATTCTTAAAGCCCGGTCCCGGGGGCAGATTCATCTGTATCTGATTCTGGAAGCCCTGACCGACGAAGCCCTGCGCAGAAGATTCTGTGATGAATACGAAAAATGGCTCGCCATGATTCAATCCGGTCTTAACAGAATTTTGCCCAAATCGCGGGGCAGAGACACGGCTCTTCTGGCGCAGATTATCCTTGCCGCGATTTACGGCCTGCTCCTTCAGTCCCTTCTTGGCGCTCCCCGGCCTCCCCTTGAAGACATCAGCCGGTTTTTTGTTTCCCGGTGAATATTATTCTTTTTGAACCGGGGGAGGCGGAACTTTCCTTTCTGCCGCCCGGCGACCCGCGCGCAGGGCATCTTCTTTCGGTACTGCGCGCCCGTGCGGGAGATAGTTTTACCGCCGGCATCCTGAATGGTATGAAGGGAGATATGCACATCCTCCGCGCGGGAGAAGACGGCGTCGGCTTCCGGTTTGTTCCGCGCGGGCCATCGGAGCCCCTCTTGCCTCTGGATCTTATCATTGGTCTTCCCCGGCCGCTTGTAACGGGGCGGCTTCTCAAAGACCTTGCGGCCATGGGCCTGCGTTCCCTGCATTTTGTGCGGACGGGGCTGTGCGAGAAGTCCTACATGTCCGGCAGCCTGTGGAAAAATCATGAGTACCGCCGCCATCTGCTGGAGGGCCTTCAGCAGTCGGGGCAGACTCTCCTGCCCGATGTGCGCCTGCACGAAAACTTTGACGCCTGCCTTTCCCTGTTTGCCCTCGGGCCGCGCGCCGCCGGCCACGGGGATGATGTTCTTCGCTGTGTTATGCATCCGGGAGGCGCCGGTCTTGGCGAAGTCCCGCCGCGGCGGTCCGCTGTTCTGGCTATCGGGCCGGAGAGAGGCTGGACGCCCGCCGAGCTGGAAAAATTTACCGCCGAGGGCTTCCGGGTTTGCGGCATGGGAAAGCGTATCCTGCGCACGGAGGCGGCGGCCCTGGCAGCCGGCGCCATACTGCTTTCCCGAATGGGCCTTATGTAAGGGTAAAAAGCCGCCGACATTTCAGGTAAGGGGGAAAAGCTGTATGCGGCGGTTATTGCGCGGCGTTGTGCCCGTTATTCTTTTTCTGGCGGGATGCTGTACGCCTTCGCAGCCGGATATATCCATCGCCGCTATTTTCCCGCGGGCCTCCGGCGGATTCGCCCTGGCCGACCCCGAATACGCTGTTTATGATCTTTCGAAACTCAGAATAGGAATGACCAGGACGGAGGTATACACCCTGTTCGCGAAACCCCATACCGTAAAGCACGCGCCCAGAGACGAATACTGGGAATATGACTGGTTCGAACTGTATTTTCGCGAAGGCCGTCTTGTCAACTGGTTTGACCTGCCGGCCGAGCGGCAGAAAATCAGCCCTTCCAGCCGATCTTCTCAAGCTGATCGACGAGGTGTCTTCGAAGGGCTATAACCGTAGCCCCCGACCTCATAAGGCTTACCCCGTCCTCTATACCCGCGACTCCGCCGGATGCCTTAATTCCCATTTCAGGGCCTATGGTTTCCCGTATAAGCTCAATGATGTGATTTGTCGCGCGGCCCGGCCCAAAGCCCGTACAGGTTTTAACAAAATCGGCCCCCGTATCCCTGACCAGTTTGGCGGCGGTGACAATTTCGTCCTCGCTCAAAATGCCGACTTCAATGATGACCTTGAAGGGAACCTTGAAAGGCTTTGCTACGGCCATAATGGCCGCAATATCATCGGTAACCCTTTTATAGTCCTTTGCCTTGAACGCGCCAAGATTCATCACCATGTCCAAATCCGTCGCCCCGCGGGTAAGCCCCTCCTCGGCCTCCGTACATTTTACTTTTGTAGTTTGATTGCCCGAAGGGAACCCCACGCAGATTTGCGCCAGAACTTTTGAACCCTTTACAGCGTCAACCTGAACGCCGAGATTCCAGGGGAAAGCGACCACGGCGCGAAAACCGTATTTTTTTGCGTCCTCGCAGGCGGCCAGGGCGTCTTTGGGACTCGCGGTAAGAGTCAGCGCCTCCGAATAATCAACGCAGGCAAGAAGTTTCCGTATATCCTCGTTTGTTACCGTCAGCATGGGGGTCTCCTTTGTATCCGAAATTTTGAAGTTTACGCCTAGAGTATATGCCGAAAAAAGACGGCTTGCAATGCCTTGCGCGGCCAAGGGCGAGCAGCAAACGAAGTTTGCGGCCGCCCCTGGCGTCCACGGGCTGGTATCCTGCGGGGTCATTGTGTCCCGGCACTAACTTTTCGTGTCTATTATACTCATTTGGGGCATGATGTTTTCCCGTAATAGTTTTTTCGCCAAACGGGCGTTATGGTTACAAAGCGCTTCGATAATATTGTTGTGCGTTTCCACAATGCGGCTCAATTTTACCATTATCTGCGCGCCCCGAAGAGCTTGTATATTGGTTAAGGGAAATTGTTGTACAAGTTCAATAAGCCGCTTGTTTTTACTCAGTTTTACGATGGCATAGTGAAATTCTATATCTTTTGCTATGGAGTCGGTACCGCGATCTTCATCTAGCGCTTTCTTCAACTCCTTATTTATGGCATCCAATTCCCGAATCTCTCCGGCGGCGATTTTCTTTTCACAAATAAGATCAGCGGCAAGAAGTTCAAGCGCGACGCGTAATTGCGTGTATTCGATAACGTCACGGTCGGTAATCTGCGTAACATACGTTCCCTTTCGCGGGATTGTTTTTACGATGCCTTCCTGCTCCAGCCGCAGGAGGGCTTCTTTTACCGGAGTCATGCTGACGTTCATTTTGGAAGCTATTTCCGTATATAAAAGACGGTCGCCAGGCTGATAACGGCCTGAAAGGATATCGTCCTTGAGCTTTTCTAGAATCCGTTCGCCCAGTGTTTTGTTGAGTGTCATTAGTATTTCAGTATTTTCTGTCATTTTTGCGATTGTCAGACTCCTTCAGAATACCGCCATCATTAACTATGCTTACATCTTTGTCAAGTAAAACAGATTTTTTACCATAGCGCCGCTGGCCGAGTATTTCAAGGACGTGAAAGACCCGCGCATAGAGCGCAAAAAACTGTATCCGTTAGACGAAGTCATCATCATTACGATACTGGCCTTTATGAGCATGGCCGAGGGCTGGGAAGACATTGAAGATTACGGGAATGCAAAGCAGGACTGGCTGAAAAACTTCCTGCCCCTGAAGAACGGGATACCCAAGCACGATGTGTACCGGCTGGTATTCGCACGGCTGAAACCCGAAGAGTTGGAAACCTGCTTTATGAGGTGGATACAGGACTTGCGGCTCCCGATAGACGGGAAGACCATACGGGGCAGCGCCGACAGGTTCTCCTGTCTTAAAGCGGCGCACGTGGTAAGCGCATGGGCCGCTGAGAACCGGCTGGTGCTGGCCCGGGAGCCTGTCGGACTTCTAACGAATGCGAACCGAAAACGCATTACGCCCGCAATTTTGCTCCCCAAAATTGCGCCGCCTTGAACGTCGGGGGCCATTGCGACAATGGCTTGGCCTTAAGCGCAACAGGCTCATAAGTGAAAACGGATGAAAAAAGTAACGAAATAACGGCAATACCGCAATTACTGACCATGTTTGCGTTGAAAGGCAGTATCATCACGATAGACGCGATGGGATGTCAGTACGCGATAGCCGATCAAATCGTAGAGGCGAAGGCCGATTACCTTTTTTCGCTGAAGGGCAACCAGGGGAGGCTCCACGGGGTGCAATTTCTTTTTCCGTGCGCCTTTTTTGCTCGGCCCATAGCATTTGTATACGCCGGGGCTTTTTAGGGCCCCTTGCCCTGTTGCTGCATTCTCCACAACACGCTCGCGCGTACAGTTGCCGGGGCATGCTGCAATCCCTGGCGCGACACAAGGGTTTCCAGTGATTTTGCACGGAAATAAAGGTGACAACGACGCACGATGTGGATCACGGCAGGATAGAGCGGAGGGACCATGCGGTTACCGATGATGCAGCCTGGCTTATTGCCCGGCATCCCTTATAGAAGTCGATAAAATCCATCGCGGTGATTGAGGAAATGCGGGACTGCAATGGGGAGGTGAGCGTTGAGCGGCGCCATTATGTCTCATCGCTTCCGGCAGACCCTGAACTGCTGGCCTTTGCCGCCCGTGCGCATTGGGGAATAGAAAACTCGTTGCACCTTGTCCTTGATGTTGCGTTTCGGGAGGACGCCTGCACCATTACCCGCGGCAACGCGCCGCAGAATCTCAATGTTATCCGAAAAATCGCCCTTACCCTGGTGCGAAGTGACCGGGAGTCGAAAAAGAGCATAAAGAAACGGCTGAAACTCCTTGCCTGGTCGAATGAGTATTTTGAGAAGCTGCTTTTCCGCTCAGACCTGTCATGGATTACCGGAGAAATCCGCGCTACAGCTTAGTTTTAATGCGCTCGCCCTGATTTTTTTATTTGGATATTTGAGCCGGTTCCAAAATGAAAACAGTAATCATTCGTGCGCATTTTTGCTTCGCAAAAACCGGGCTTTTCGGGGGTTCCGCCGCTGGCGCGGCCGCTTCGCGCCCCTGCAATCCCTTGCGCCCCACGGGTTTCAAACAATGGTTTAATTTTGGAACCGGCTCAT
>JAISQU010000196.1 GCA_031274005.1 Spirochaetales bacterium | reverse complement strand
TCAGGCTTGCGCCCATTGCGGAAGATTCTTAGCTGCTGCCTCCCGTAGGAGTCTGGGCCGTATCTCAGTCCCAGTGTGGCCGTTCACCCTCTCAGGCCGGCTACCCATCGTCGCCTTGGCAGGCTCTTACCCCGCCAACTAGCTAATGGGCCGCAGGCTCATCCCCGTTCGGCGCATACGCGCCTTCCCTCCAGGGCCTTTACTCCCTAGAGCGTATCCGGTATTACCCCATGTTTCCACAGGCTATCCCCAAAACAGAGACAGATCACCTACGTGTTACTCACCCGTTCGCCACTCTCACGGAGATCGCTCCCCGCTGCCGTCCGACTTGCATGCTTAAAACGCGCCGCCAGCGTTCGTTCTGAGCCAGGATCAAACTCTCCATGATATGTTTCATCACACCGAAGTGTGATAATCTCTCTACCACAAATATCCAATCCTAACCTCGTATCAAAAAAAATCTCTCTTTCTTGACGGTCAGGACAGAAGCGTACCCTCTTTCAAAAATACGCCCCCTCCCGCCCTTTGGCTTCGTTTTCCTTCCCTTCCCTATTCAAAACCACTGCCCCGCAGCGGCTTCTTATTACAAAGAACTATCAAAACGGAAACCTTCAGAGAATTGCCGGGCAACCCTCTTTAATAAGTTTTCCTGTTTTTAACGCCAGCCTCATTTCTGAGGCGTAAAAAGGAGTTTATCAAATACCGCAAACTTTGTCAATATGCGATTACAGGTATTGTAAAAATACTCACTTTAATAGCGCCGGGCCGAAACCCGCTTTTTTGTCCGGACCACAGAACGCCTGTCCACAGGTCGTTTTCAATACCGGATTTACAGTATTTTATATAAAAGTTTTTAGACTGTCAATAGCAATTTCAGAAAAATTTAAAAAATTTTTCAAGATGATTTTTGACTGAATTTTGCCCTTTGGCGCGCCTAAAAATAGTGAGCCGCGAGCAGGCAGTAGCCTGTTGCCCTTCAAGTCAAGCCATTGCAGCAATGGTTTGCGACATTCAAGATGTCTTCGGCTCACATTTATTGGAAGTCCGACAGGCTCCTATTTAAGTTGAATTCTGTCCAATTTTGGCGGAAATAGAGAAGAGGATAAACCGCAGAGCTTTAAGAAATGAGGCTGCACAAAGTACGCCCGGATAAAACGCACGTGCGAGCGTGATATGATAACAAGGCTATTAGGTGAAAAAATGCCCAAGAAATGGAGAAGCGCAACAGGTTGATAGTAACTTTCACCGCAATTTCCGGTCGGGACTTCTCCCGCGCTTCGCGCGGGACACTCACGGAAATGTGCGGAAGCGGCATAACCAATTCTGCAATCGCTTCGCAATTGCGTTGTAACTATGAGCTTTGGTGACACGCCTGAAGTGTACTGGCGGCCTCTACCGCGCATTTCCGGTCGGGACTTCTCCCACGCTTCGCGCGGGGCGCCCACGGAAATGTGCGGAAGCGGCATAACCAATTCTGCAATCGCTTCGCGATTGCGTTGTAACTATGAGCTTTGGTGACACGCCTGAAGTGTACTGGCGGCCTCTACCGCGCATTTCCGGTCGGGACTTTCTCTCCGCGCCAAGCGCGGAGGCTTTCACGGAAATGTGCGTACGGGACATAACCACCACGGCAATTGCTTCGCAATTGCGTTATATTCAGGATCTTTGTTTTTTAACCGGAAGTGTACTGGTGACTTTCACCGCAATTTCCGGTCGGGACTTTTCCCCAAGCCGGAGGCTTGGGGAAAAGTCCCTTGATTCAGAACCCCGCTGGTGTTACACTTTGGTATATTTTATGAAACACTTTTTCTTCCGGCTGAGGAACATTTTTTTTGTGGCGGGGGCCATTGCCGTTTTAGCGGGTCTTTTTTACGCGGCAGCCTCATTCAGCGGGCTCAGGAACACACTGGTACGGGAAATCCACGAGACCCGCGAAGAGACGGACCGTCTTTCCCGGAATTTTGAGTTTTTGTCCCGGGACAGTAACGAAGTCCGCGCGGCTCTGGGTCTTCCGGCCAGAGACTATCCTGATTTTGAAACCGGCGCGGCTCCCGCCGGAGAACAGGGAAATGTCCGCGCAGGGGAAACCCTCATGCCCTATTATCAGGCAGTGGAGAAGCTCGTCTGGCAGACTGAAAAAAATGAACGTGACCGCGCTCTTGCCGGCGTATTCGCTTCCGACACGATAAAGGCCCTGCAAACAAAAAATAACTATAAAATCCGGCAGGAAGCGGACGCCCTGCTCTGGGAAAAAGACGGAAAGATATGGTTTACTTTTCGCGCGGCCTCGGGTAAAGCCGGTTTTGAGGCGACAACTTTTACCGGGGCGTCGCTGGTGTTTGACTCTGCCGGCGCAGGTCTTGCCGGGTTTCTCGAAACCGAAGGCGCGGCTCTTGCCGATTGGTTCAAAAACACCGAACAGCTTTCGGCTCAGTTCCGCGGCGCGCTCAGAGATCAGAGCCTCACAAGCGAACTGAGGACTTCCGGACTTGTTCTTGACGCGCTTGCGGAGACCCCGGACGAAGTTACCGCGAATATCAGCCTGGCTTCGGAGCGGGGCGCGTCTAGAATGCGTGTGGGCTTTAACAAAAAGAACAATACGTTTTTCATCGACGCGAAAACCTATGCGGATATCTTCTCTTTCCGCGGCAGTCTGCCCGCCGCCATCAGGGGTATTGACCTGCGCAGCGCCGATGAGCTTCTTATCGCGAAAGCCCAAAAACAGCTTCAGGAACTTTTTGACGACGATGGTTTTACGGCCTATCTTGGTACAAAAAATCTTACCCTCTCGCGGACTCCCAACGAAGATGATGAATACATCTATTATGATTTTCTCACTCAGGGGGGAAGGCGCGCCGGCTCTCTGGGCATTCAGAAAAAAATCGGCGAAATATATCTTTTTGACGATGAGTATGTTTCCCTCGGTTCGCTAAAAACCCTGGGGCTGGGTAAAAATCAGGGCGGGGATTCAAAAAAAAAAGAACTGAACCTTGAAAATCTGAATGCTGGGGCGGCCTCTGGTTCCGGTAAAATTTATACCATTCTGGTTGCCGGCGCTCACGAAAGAATGACCGATACCCTCATCCTCGCGAATATTAACGAAGATAAACAGCTTATAGACCTTATCAGCCTGCCCCGCGACCTGTTTTACAAGAACAGAAAAATCAACGGGATTTATTACCGCTACGGTCCAGAGCGGCTTGCCGAGGAGATTTCAGATTTGACAGGGCTTAATATCGAAAACTATCTCGTTATAGATATGTTCGCGTTTATCGATGTCATCAATATTCTGGGTGGCGTTGATATTAGTTTAAACGAACCCCTTGTGGACCCCACCTACCGCGTGCGCGATAACGGCAGATGGTCGACGCTTTTTTACGCCGCCGGCACGCACCACCTGAACGGGGTCGAAGCCCTGAGGGTCGCGCGGTCCCGGCATTTTTCATCGGACTTCGGAAGAGCGCGCAGGCAGCAGAATATACTCGCGGCAATCAAAGACAGGCTGACAAGTCTGGGCGTATCCGATATGGGGAAATTATATGAACTTGTTATAGTGTTGACAAAATATGTGGAGACCGATCTTACTCCCTACGAACTTGTCAATTGTTTTGTCCGCTACAAATCCGCGAAAATCAGAAGTCAAAATGTTCTGGACACACGGAATATCCTCTACCATTCCTATACGAACCTGCGGCACATGAATCTGACAGAAGATGAGGTGGACGCCGACTTTGACAAGGGCGCGTATATCCTTCTGCCTCAGAACGACGACTGGGCCCTTATGCGCCGCTACATCCGTTCCCTTGTGGAAGGCGCCTCCACATGAACCGTTTCTGGCTGGAGACTTATGGCTGCCAGATGAACAAGGCCGAATCAAACGCGCTGGAAGACACTATGCTGGAGTCGGGCTGGATTCCCGCCGAACAGCCGCAGGACGCCGATCTTGTCATACTCAATACCTGTTCGGTACGCCTCACCGCGGAAAACCGGATATGGGGCAGAATAGGATACTTCAAAACCCTGAAAGCCCTCCGCCCCCATACCCTTGTTGTCATGGGGTGCATGGCGCAAAGGCTGGCGGACGACCTGAAAAAAGCCGCCCCCGCCGTTGACATGGTTGTCGGAACTTTCCAGAAGGCCGCTTTCGCCCGTATGCTCAGCCGGGCTGCTTCGCGCAAACAGTCCCTCACGCAGGAGCGGCAGCAGGATGAGGAATATAGCTTCTCATCCCGTCACGCGCGCAAAACCGATTACAGGGCTTTTGTCCCTATAATGCACGGCTGTAACAATTTTTGCTCCTACTGCATCGTTCCCTATGTACGGGGCAGGGAAGTCTCCCGCGACCCGCGGAGTATCTTCGCGGAAATAGACGGACTCCTGCGGCAGGGCCGCGTCAGGGAAATTACCCTTTTAGGGCAAAACGTCAACTCGTACAGATTTTCATCCGGGCCGGATGAAACGCCTCTGGATTTTCCGGGGCTTCTTGATGAGATTGTTAGCCGCTTTCCGGTATTCTCCGCCGGGCAAACTGCCGTGAGCGGAGGTTCCCCCTCTGATGTTCCCTGGCTGCGTTTTCTCACATCGCACCCGAAAGATTTTTCCGGCGCCCTTATCGAGCGCATGGCGGCGTACCCCTGCATGTGCCGCCAGATTCATCTGCCTGTTCAGCATGGTTCCGATACAATTCTGCGAAGTATGAACCGACAATATACAAGAAGCGATTATCTTTCTCTGGTGGAAAGAATACGCAAAAAATTGCCGGACGTGCTTTTAAGCACGGATATTCTCATCGGTTTTCCCGGTGAAACAGACGAGGATTTTTGCCGGACGCTGGATCTGATGCGGCAGGTCGGCTTTGACGACGCCTTTACGTATTATTACAATCCGCGGGAGGGAACGGCCGCCTGGAGCATGCAGGACACGGTTCCTGAAAAACTCAAACATGAGAGGCTTACGGCGGTTATAGACCTGCAACGCGCGACAAGCGCGGCAAAAAAGAAACAGCGTCTGGGAAAAAAAGTCCGGGTGCTTGCGGGGGAGATTTCCCGGAAAAACAGTTCGGAAATCCTCGGCCGCACAGAGGGGGATGAGATGGTCGTCTTTCCCGGCGCGGCCTCTCTTATCGGGAATTTCTATACGGTACGGCTTGCGGAGCTGCGGGGTAACACTTTTTACGGGCATGAGGTAGCAGAGTGAAAAAAAAGTTTTTTTTCTTTTTTGTTTGTGTTTGTTGTGTTTTTTCGGGCCTCTATGCCCAGAGCTCAGATGCACGGCAAACCGCTCTTGAGCGTGAAAAAAAAGGCGACAGGGCGGGGGCCGCGGCGGCGTACGAAGACTGGCTCAAGGCCAACCCGCAGTCGCCTGAGTTTACGGCAACCCTTTTTCACGCCGCGGATATTCACCCCGATCTTGTCTCCAGCATAAGCCTGCTGGAAAAATATCAAGCCCTGCCGCAGGATAGAGCCGCGCAGAGCGCCATAAAAAGTAAAACAGCCACTCTGTACGAAATTTCCGGCAACCTCGTTACGGCCCAGAAACTTTTTGAGAGCGCCTACTACGCCAACCCCGGCGAGGAAACCTTCCCCAGCCTCTACCGTTCGGCCCGGCTTTTATTTGAACTGGGAGAAACGCAAAAAAGCGAGGATCACGCCCGCCTCACCGCCAATCTCTGCAAAAATCCTGTAACAAAAAAACGCGCGACATTCCTTCTTACCCGGCTTATGGCGGCCGACAACCCGGAAGGCGCCCTGCGCATCGCGCTGCAGTTGACCGAAGACGCCGCGAATCCCGCGGACAACGAAAACATTTTCCTTTTTATTTTTCACCTTGCCGACAGCCTTGGCCGGCAGCCCGAAAGGAGCCTGGCCCTCCAGCGCCTGGCAAAAGACTATCCCGACACCCCGGAGTTCCGCCTCGCGAGCCTGTCCGCCGGTCAAAACCGCTCAGGCGCGGTAACGCCTTTTCCCACGCCTTCGACACTGCTGGGCCCCCTTTCGCCGCCCGCCCCCCCCATAGGATCCGCGGCGGCCGCGCAAGCGGCGCAAACACGCGCACCGGCGGTTCCCGCCGCTACGGCTGTCCAAACCGGTTCCTTCTCCGTCAGGGAAAACGCCGAATACATGGTAAAAGACCTTCACGGTCTGGGCTTTGGCGCAGAAATCCGCGAGGCGGCGGGCAGAACAGGCGCTGTCTATAAAGTCCTCATCCCCCTGCGCCAGGGCGGGCAGGATGAGTCTCAAAACCTCCTCATTCGCCTCAAAGAGAAAGGAATAGAAGGTTTTTTGCTTTTTTAAGAGCAAACGCGCAAACAGTATGCGGGCCCTATTGACGAAAAATCAAAAACCGTATAATTTCAGGATATTCATGTCTCCTTCGTCTAGTGGTTAGGACAACGGGTTTTCATCCCGTCAACAGGGGTTCGACTCCCCTAGGAGATGATTCAGGCTAAAGTAAGTCTTTGTGGTACAAGGGTTTACTTTAGCCTTTTTATTACCGCTCTATTGCCAAATGAATGGTATGTAAACCGCTTACAGCATATTGAAGGGGCGGCTTCTTCCCGGGAAACTCAAAAGAAAAACCGGGTGGGGTGCACCAATTTTTTCCGTGCAAAATCACCGGAAGCCCTTGGGCCGCGCCAGGGATTGCAGCGTAAATCCTTTTGGCGCAGCCAAAAGATTGAAGCGGAAAGCCCGGTTTTTTGCGA